>JBAXWB010000023.1 GCA_037128595.1 bacterium | reverse complement strand
CAATATCCAT
The DNA here is from genome assembly GCA_037128595.1 of bacterium. Taxonomy (NCBI): domain Bacteria; species bacterium. Next base: position 86,448 of record JBAXWB010000023.1, on the reverse strand, counting down.
GGGAACTGTGATCGTCTAACCGTTTCCCACAGGTTCCTTGGAGCATTTACCACCGTGGGGACATCCGGCATGGCTCAATTCGTCGGTGAGCAATACAGAGTCTTTGGATGCATATCCCCATTCCTCTGGTGAATTAAATGGATGTGGCTGAAATATCGTTTATACCGCAGCACTTCCCGAATTTCCGCCAACGTTGAACGGCAGGCTCCCACCATACTATCGCGCTAACCCGTTGAATATTATTGCGACCCGGAGGGGCACGCATAACGTTCATGCGGTAGGAGGGTGGTACGAGGCAACAACCTCCTAACACCTGAGGATGCGTCTCACCCAGTTCTTCCCACGTTACACCATATGGGAAGCCGCCCGGTGTATAGCCATCGATAAAGGCAAACGTATCATCGGAATCACTCAAATCACGCGGCGTTCCCCCTTTCTTATGAACTACGGATACACTAATTGCGCTCTGCCGGAGTTGCGCCTCACGCTCTGCGCTGATCTGCACGCCAAGTTCGCGCAACTCAATCACGGCGCGGGCAATGGCTCATAGCGGTTCCTAGTTCATCAGTGATTGGCCATCCAGATGGGCCAAGGGATCAGATAATTTATCCAGGAAGAAGCAGCCGCTTGACTTCATTAATATCCAATGCTAAATGGGTTATGCATGGACAACAAACCTTCTCTTTCTGATATTGCACGGATTGCTGGAGTCACCAAAACAACAGTCTCGATTGTGTTGAATGGCAAGGGTGACAAGGGGCGGATCTGCCGGGATACGCAGAGCCGGATTCGTGCCGTCGCCAAGGAACTGGGTTACCAGAAGCAGTCGACCATGCCGGTGCCGCTGCTTGATCCGGCCACCGGGGTGCCGCCCAAAATGGTGGGGCTACTCCTCTCGGGAGCAAGTCCCGCCAGTATACTGGCCTTGATCCCTGAGCGCGCCGCCAGCGTTTCCCTGGAGGGATGTCGCTTGGTGGTGGTCACTCTCCCGCCTGATCCCACCGCCGCAAGGGCCCGGGTCTTGTCGCTGATTCAGGATCGCTTCGTGAGTTTCATTTGCTGCCCGACGGTATACGCGGTCACGGCTTCCGTAAGCACGGTACCGGTAACGGAATTGGCCGGAGGGACGCCAGTGAGCAGTGGGGGGATTTCAGCGAGCAGTGGGCAGTCGCCAGTGAGCAGTGATGGGAAGACACCTGTTCCAACGCCGGTCGTGACGGTGGCTGAGCCAGTCATTCCGGTCGTGGCGCCGGTTGAGCCAGTAGTGGTGACGAAACCGGTCATGGTGGAGATACCTATCACGCCGCCAGTCGTGGCGCCGATTGAGCCCGTGATTCCGATCGTGACGCCGGTTGAACCGGTGGTGGTGATTGAACCGGTCGTGGCGGAGGTGCCTGTCACGCCGCCAGTCGTGGCGGTGGTTGAGCCGAGCATTCCGGTCGTGACGCCGGTCGAGCCGGTGGTGGTGATCGAACCGGTCGCGGTGGAGATGCCTGTCACGCCGCCAGTCGAGACGCCGGTTGAGCCGGTGGTGGTGGCGGAACCGGTCATGGTGGAGATACCTATCACGCCGCCGGTCGTGACGCCGGTTGAACCGAGCATTCCGGTCATGGCGCCGGTTGAGCCGGTGGTGGTGGCGGAACCGGTCATGGTGGAGATGCCTGTCACGCCGCCGGCCGTGGCGGTGGTTGAGCCGGTCCCTGAAGAGCCGACGACTGAACCGAAGACACCTGACGAACCAGCCCAGTAAACTTAATATTGCCAATGCTAAATGGGTTATGCATTACATAGAGCGATGGTTGATGGCGCGGCTTCGCCGCAGTTATTGGCTATGGATGGAGGACGGTGGGCGAAGATAAAAGGCCCGCATGTATGTGCGTGGGGGCCTTCCGGGGGTTCCGGGAGCGGATGCCGTGATGACGGATCGCCATTCGGGTCAGACCTAGAAACTAGAAAGCAGCCCTTTCTGAAAATCCTTATATTGCTTGGCCAAGGCTGGAGCCATCGCCATGCGGGCGGAGAGCAGGCGCCGTTGCTTACCAATGGCACTCTCATGCCCGTAGCCTCAAATCGGCAGGCCACAGGCCATGCGGCGGGTTCTGGCTACCAGCAGTGGCGGGTGTGAGATGGCCGGCGATTTAGGCTCTCTCACCTCTACGGCAAGTCGAAGGCCGATGTTTTTCAGGATAGTTGCGAGACTGGAAAGCTGGGGATTGCCCTTTCCTGAAAGCATACGATAAAGGCTCACGCGATTCAGGTGTGCCTTCTTGGAAAGCCGGGCCATGCCCTTGGCGTCTGCAATGTCACGAAGGGCCATCAGAAAAACCTCTTGAGACCCCTCTTCGAGTGCAGCATTGAGATAAGCGGCCGCCTCTTCAGGGTCGGCAAGGTCCTTCATCAGCCCCTCGCGATAACTGGTGGTAGTTTTACTCATGATGTCCTCCGTTTATAAGATTGCCAATATTGTTTCGCTGTCGCGATGTCCCGCGATTGGGTTCGTTTATCACCCCCACACAGCAGAATAACCAGAGTGTCACCTGCCTGGCCATAATACACCCGGTAACCCGGCCCGAAATCCAGACGAAACTCCATGACACCCTCGCCCACTGCCTTGCAGTCTCCGAGGTTGCCGAGACGAACCCGATTAAGTCTGACGCGAATCCGCGCACGCCCCTGCATATCCCGCAGGGAGTGAAGCCATTCTCGAAAGGGGTTTTGCCCCGTCTCTGTCAGATATTCTCGGAGTTCCCGCTCTTTCATTAGTGCAAATGTAGCTTATACGCTACATGCCCGCAAGAAGATTCTTGAGGCAACTATCCTTGCTGCGCTGCGCGCGAAGGCTGGTGGTGGGATAAGGATTCGAACCTTTGGAGAGCGGGTGTGCCGAAGGGGTGAGTGGGTGACCCGTAGCAGGATGACCCTCACCCATTTGGGCCTGAACTAAGAAGAAGTTGCGCAGCATCCAGGGCTTCATTGGCATGGCGCAGGTAGATGTGCCGATCCTCTTCTGATACGGAACGGGCACCTTGTGTGCAGAAATCCGCATATTGCGCCGGTCCTTTGGATTCAAACGTGGCGAAATGGCCTGCCAGCACCTCGATGGCAACGTCGTAGGCAAGGTTGCGGCCTTTTTCGGCGTGAAACAGGCGGGCGACGGTCTTGGCATCACCGCCATTGTAATCCCGAATGACACGGACTAAATCAAAAACATCCTTGCTCTGGTGCCGATTCCCGTAGGCCAGCAATTTGAGACAAATGAACGGACCAATCTCACACACTTTGACCCGCTCCTTGACCTTTGCGTTATACAGGTCACGGCCTTCGATCTCAATCTCACGGAACACCTCCAAAGCCCGCTGGAGTCCATAGACTGCACTCACTGGCACATCGTCAACCATGGCGGTGTCAGGCGATTGGGAGGTTGGCCGGTCCGTCAGAAGATCAAGGTAGAGAATGGTGGATCCAAATTGCTTCTGGAATCGTTTCTCTTTCCATTCGAAGCCAGCCCCACCCAGCCTTGTTGTGGTGGTGTCGTACATCCCGCTGCTGAGCCCCAGGGCCACGCCCACATCAACATCCATTGTGATTGGCGGTAGGTCTCCGTCCGATGGATGGCAGATGTACCGGGGCACCAGACCGCCAACCAGAACAAGATCCTCTCGAAAATCCTGCAGAACCGCCCAAACGGTCAGCAAGGCAGCCTCTGCTCGTATTGTATCCTCTGCGGAATACTGGTTGTAGTGTGCGTATTTCATGATTTACAGAACCCTTTCCAGCCACGAAGCGCCTTGGCTTGATCATCGCCCCGGAGGCCGGCACGGATGAGATCCAAGTAGATCTGAGCATCGCAGACGAGCGGGAAATCGTCAACCCGTTGCACGGTTTGAAAGACACCGGGATCGCGCGGGGTGAGAATCCAAACCTTCCCGCCATCGGATACCTCGCGAAGGCCCAGACGCTTGAGGTCGGCTTCCGACGGGAATTGCCTGCGGTACAGGGAAATGATGGAACACTCTGTGTATGGGAATCGCAAGCTGGCGGCAAACCACTGAGTGAAGGCTATGTCACCGGAAAACTCCTGCAACAAATGCTTGGCAATCACGCGCAAGTTGGGTTCCAGAAGCGAATATTGCTGCACCGACACGCGTTTATGGAAATCATCAGCGGCTTCCCATGCCGTCAACAAGGCCTCCCGGTTGAGCAGACTCCAGGCACCGCGTTTGTCATCCACCCACCCCTGTTCGGTGGCGTGATTGAGGAGACGGGACACAAGCCCTTTGCTGAGTTTGGTTAATTCCGCAATGTCGGCTTGTTTCCATGTGCGATCAGGAAAGCTCAACAGCGCGCGCGCAACCCGGGATGATTTGAGTGAAAAAAAGCTCACGGGCGGTTCCGGAAGGACGTAATATTTGTTGCGGGGCGGCACATCCTTCTCGATTGCAATCCCCTTGGCCGAAATCCAGATGCGACCATTCAGATCCAAACAACTGACGCCTTGTTTCTTACACTCCTCAATCAGGGATGGCGTCAGTTTCACAGTCACGAGAAGTGGGGTTATTCCCGGAGTCAGGACCCGAGCGGCCAGATAAGCGACATCCTTCACTGTCGGGCGCAGTTGACAGTCGGCGAGAAACTCGGACTCCACTCCACCGAACGAAAATGTGAAGGCAAGATCAAAAAGTTCTGAACCTTGATATTCAGCGACTCTGAACGTTCCTAAAGAGTTATCTTCCAGTATCTTACGAGCATTACGGATCAGTTCTTGCTCAGATGTGACAACTTCTTTATTCACTGTAACCTCATTGTTTACTTTTTAGTAAATATAGGATTTTCAGTAATAAAGTCAATAGGTCTATTCCGTTTTGCTACGGCCCTTTTCCTTGTGCTTTCAGCGCCCTCGCGTTTTGAGGGGGTAGCCTACTACCGCCGACACGGCGGTTACTACAGGTGCTCCGCTCTCCAGACTGCCCCCCCGCTTTCCCCTAACGGGTCAATACCTGCGCGTTCACCTCTGCCAGCTTGACATCGATGGTCGTGGAATAGCCACGTTCCACCCGGCACATGAGTTGAACGGCGCCAACCAGCATGAGGTTCGTGGCCACATTGGCGATGCCAAAGACAATCGCAGCCATTTGCATGTCCCGGTTAACCATCATCACCACCTGGACCGCCCACAAGATGAGCGCGAGCAGGAATTTTGTGCCCGCCACAATGATCATCCCGTGGTGCGGAATGCCGTTGAGGGGTTGCTCGCCCCGACGCGCCAGCGCCATGTCGCGGCGGATCCTCCTGCGGAGCACCAGCCACCACCCATAGGTCAGCACCGCCAGCGGCAGCAGCGCGCCCCCAAACCATTTATAAGCCAGGAAGGCCTGCTGTTGACGCATCCAGACCATCATGAGCGGGATGCCCAGGGCCGAGAGAATCATCAGCGCATCGAACACGTAAATAGCCAGATTGAGCCAGCGTGTCTGCGGTCCGATGGTCGCGGTAACCGGTTGTTCCTCGGTTCCCTGGGGACTCCAGGGCGCGGGGGGATGGAAGTGCGCATCCCCGCCCATCTGGTGCCAGCGCCGGTAAATCATGACGGTCAGGATCATGGCGCCTGTCGAGAAAATCATGGACCAGATGAAGTTGAACCGGTAGGCGAAGTCTGAGCCATGGCAGAAATACCGGACCAGGTCAATGAACGCGCCCGCCAGCATACCCGCAATAATCGTGCAGAGGGAGCGGAACATGGCCTGCGCTGAACAGAACTGGCCGAAGCGGGACTGAGGAAAGAGCCGCATCTCCCGCGGGAAGGACGCCGCGGCACTTAAGGTCCCCTGGAACGTGGCGATCAGGCCCGCCGCCAGGTTGAACCAGAAGAAAAGCGCTCCGGGCAGACTCACGAAAATCCAGACCCAACTCATCCAGCCGGCGACAAAAGTAAACACCGACAGATACGCGCTGATGCGGACGGGATGCCAGCGGTCCACAAAAACCGCGGTGAAGTACATCGCCACCAGTGCCGCGCCACCCTGGATGGCAGTGATTTTACCGATCTGATCCAGGGATAGCCCCATTTCACGGGAGAAAAAGATATTGAAAGGCCCGATGGCGCCACCGGCCGCCGCGCAGCCCGTGGCCAGGAAGATCAGCCAGTAGAAGCGGTGCGTGAAGCACTCCCGCATAAAGGTCCGGACTCCCCCCAGCCCCTTGCTTTGCCGCTCCGTTTCCGCCTCCAGCGGTGGATATTCGCCCTCCTTAACCCGCCAGCACATCAGGCCGAACCCGACGAAATAGAGCAGAGCAGCCCCCAGGAAGATCTCCCGCATGTGCGATTCGGCATACCGGAATACAAAGTAGTTGTACACCATGCTCGCCAACGTGCTGACAATGCGCAACATGCCGATGAAGCGTCCGATGAAGGGGCGTGGCACCACGTCATTGAACAGGTACCAAAAGACCGAATTGACAAACATGTTGAAGAATTCGAACAGCGCCATGAAGAGGGCGATCAGGCCAACAGTTACCGTCGCCGGTGCCACCCCCCTTAGTCCCGGCAGATGGCGTTGCAACAGCGCCGAGATTTCCTCACTCCAGCCGAGCAGGCCCAGGAACACGCAGAGAAACGGCAGGGTCCCGACAATAAACGGAATGCGCCGGCCCCAACGGCTACGCGTGCGGTCGCTTCTGAAACTGACCCATGGACAGATGGTCATGTTCAGGACGCCGGGGATCGCCGACAAGATCACCCCCATCACCCAGTTCGGACATCCCAGCGCCTTCAACTTCAGCGGCAGCACACTCGGCACAACCGCCTCCATGAGGCGCAGACAGAAATCCCCCCAGAGCAGCCAGGCGAAAAGCGCGGCCAGGGCGGCCTTGGTGTAGGTCAGCGTCCCACATTCATAGAGGTGACGTGGCTGAGTCGTGCCGGCCGCTGAGTCGGAGGTTGTCATAAAAAAACCTTTACTAACAGTCTACAATCTATGCGGCTACCGCTGTTAGATTTCGATAACATTGCCACGATTCAGGACGAAGCCCGGATCCACGACCGCCTTGCAGCGTCGGACATCCTCCACGGCACCGGCCCCATAGCACCGCAGAAAGTCACGGCGCTTGCGCTTGCCGGTCCCGTGTTCGCCCGAATACACGCCCCCGAGCTCCGCCGATTTGGCGACAATGGCATCGTACAAGGCCACCCCCTTCTCAATCTGATCGCACTGGGGTAGCAAGGTGAAATGGAGATGGCAATCCCCTAAATGACCAAACGCCACATACTCCATTCCGGCCTCATTGAGGATACGGTGGGTGAATTTCAGAAACTCCTCAAACCGGTCCGGCGGCACGACGGTGTCGGTCATAATCGTAAAGGTGCCGCGATGCTTGGCCACCTCCAGCGCATTGGCCGGCAGGGAGTGGCGCGACTCCATGAACATCGTCCAGTTCCGCTCCGTATCAAGCAGCATGATGGCATCATCATGGGCACCGCACCCGCTCGCGGTAATCACGTCCATCCACTCTTCGGCGGCCTCCTCCATTGAACGCCCATACAAGGGCACCTGCAGGTAGATCCCCACCTGATCAGAGCCTTTAAACAGCACGTCATGGTGATCCATGTGTTTTACGCAGTTGACCCCGAAATATTCCAGCGCCCCGAGGCTGCCCAGCTCGCCGTGGAGATGCGTCATGACCTGGCGGTGAAACGCCAGAGCCGCAGCCTCGTCTGACAGCGAAAAGAAAAGATCCAACTTCCCCCCGGGACTCTCCCGCAGATTGAACGTGCAACCGGTAACCACGCCAAACAACCCTTCGCTCCCGACCACCAAATCCACCAGATCCAGCACCCCATCGGATGCGGAAAAGGGACCGCCCGCGTTCTTGATGGTCGGACGGGAATACCGGGGAACGGGCCACTCCCTGCTTGAAAGGCCATCCTCTAACACAAACCTGCCATCAACGGATCGATACTGCCCGCGCTCCGCCCTGATGAAACCGCCATCAGGAAGCACAAATTCGACCGCCCGCACCCATTCGCGGGTGGCTCCGGACGGACCGGGGATAAACCCCGAGGCATTGCAGGCGACGGTTCCTCCCACGGCGGCATCGGCACGACTGGTGGGATCGACGGGGTAAAACAATACTCCCCCTGTTTCCTTAAGCACCGTACGCCGCAGATCTTCCAGGATCATGCCAACGGCACCCCGTACGGTTTTGGCAGCCGCATCAACAACCACCGCCGCCCCCCCGGCTCCGTCCGCACTCATCATTCGGGACAGGGACAACACCACCCCGCCCTCCGGCGTCGCACTGCCGGTGAGGTTCGACTTGCCGCTGGAAATCGTGACCGGAATGCCGGACTGTGAACAGGTGCGCAACACCACCGCGCATTCACGGGGCGTAGCGGGTCTGCTCACCGCCTGTGCTACCCCCGGCAAATTCGAACTGTCCAATGCAAATCCGGCGACGACATCGGGATCACACTCCATCGCAACACCGAACCGGTTATGGAGAAATGGTGCTAATTCCGGAAGCATCGAAACCCCTTGATGGCCCCGGCAAAATGAATCCAATTCCGCCTTTTCGGCCTCGGTCAGTAACGACTCGCATCGAATAATATCTGTACTCATAGGTCCTTTCATTCAGGGGGCACGATCAAGCCTGCCTCCGCATGGAATGACGAGTTATTCCTGGTCATTAGTTCTTCATCAATACGGGATCGAGGCCCTAAGTTGTTCTAGAAGGCGCCTTCCATCCGCAACCGATGAGGCGCCGGCCATAATCACAATGTTGCGTTTACAGGGCCAATCCCCCTGAAGCAAGCGCATTAATTCGGGAGAATTCCCCCCGAATTCCCCGGTTGGCATGAGCACGAGTCGAGCCGGAGCCCTCTCACACAACGCAAAGAAGTCATGATGGGTGCAATCAACATCCAGCCCGGTGATCGCGGGCACCTTCATGAAGTCGTCAATCACGTCCGCCGTCATTCCACAGTAATGCATACGCCCCCCGCCAAGAGTGTCAAAGAAACGCACATCACGCGGTAAAATGTGTTCCCGATACAAGGCGGGCGAGATCATCTGCATGGAGCAATTACTGATGCGGGCGGCTCCCTTCCACATCGCACCCCAGTCAAAAAACCACTCGGGATCATCGCCGATCGTTGACTTGAGCCTCTGGGTGATGGCCAGCATGAAATCCGTGACCTTGTCGAGAAGCAGATCAACGTCTTCCGGACAATCATAAAAATCCGTCAGGATGTCATTCCCGCGGATTAGGTGGGCGGAGTTGAACGCGCTCTGGATATCAGGGAGTTGAATATGTACTCCGGTGGGCAGATGTTTTTTCCAGAGCTCAGTCCATTCCATCAGCTTTCCATACCAGCCGGCATCAAGTGCAGGCAGCTTCAAGCCGTGCACCGCTCCCGCCGCAGTCAAAACGTGACTCCCCGCCGCAGGGAGGTTGTTCCCGGGAATGACCATTTGACAGCCGAATGCGGCAGCAACCTGAGCCGTCCCGAACTGCACCCTGACCGTAGGAACCCGGTCATCCCGGATGTCCAGGTGAGGACGAAGCAGATCCAACTCGGCCTGGAGCATCACCAGCGGGTCAGCGAGGCGTTCCTCCCAGACCGGAAGCTGGACAGGCGTGTTGATGATGATCATCGGCCTGCATCTCTCCGGATCATCATGCAACAGCCGGTACCGCGCATAAACCTCTTCAAAATGCGCGGTCGTTCCCTCATCAATCGGCAAATAGTTGCTCAGGTTCATTGAGTCACATCCCTTACCAGTTTTACCCGGCGAGTCAAGCGTGTTACTTCGCCTTCAATGGATTAGGGCGCAGGACAAATTTCTGATAATGTTCGAAAAAACCTTTATTTTTGCTCAAACATATATATTCAGACACATATACCTACAGCAAGAGCATGCGAAGAGAGGGGTATCGGACTGGCTGAATGAGGCACCCTGAATTCCTCAAGGGCGTCGGGGCGTTTATTATGCCCATGGAACTTTCCGTGGGCATAATAAACGCCACATTGTTCTCACCCTTTGCGATCTTCGCGACTTGAGCGAAGCGGGTGTTCAACTATTTCGATTTGGAAGAAATTTGTCATGCGCCCTTTTACCGGATACATCTGAATCTACGCTTGCCCGCGCTTCTCACGATTCGTACCATCTGCCCCTTGCAACCACAGCCTCCAAAACCATTTGCCGAAAGTCTGTCCGGCCTGATTGAGCGCGTCACGTTCCACAACGAGGACACCGGCTTCGCCGTGCTCAAAGTCAAAGCCAAGGGGCACCGTGATCTGGTCTCGGTCGTGGGATCCCTCGCCTCGGTCAGCCCCGGCGAATGGGTAACGGCAGAGGGCCAATGGATCCAGGACCGGGAGTTCGGCCAGCAGTTCAAGGCGGAGATGCTGACCAGCACCGCGCCCACCACCCGGGAAGGCATCGAGAAGTATCTGGGGAGCGGCATGGTCAAAGGCATTGGGCCCGTATATGCCAAGAAACTGGTGGGCCAGTTCGGCGAATCGATCTTCACCATCATCGAAACCACTTCGGCTATGCTGGAGGACGTTGCCGGGATCGGGCCAAAGCGCCGCAAGCTCATCAAGGAGGCATGGGCTGAACAGAAAGTGATCCGGAACATCATGGTGTTTTTACACAGCCATGGCGTCAGCACCAGCCGGGCCGTACGCATCTACAAGACTTACGGCGAGGAGGCCGTCGAGAAGGTCCGGGCCAACCCCTACTCGCTGGCCAAGGATATCCACGGGGTTGGATTTAAGACGGCCGACCAGATTGCCCAGAAGGTCGGCATCCCCGTCGACTCCCTTATTCGGGCGTGTGCGGGCCTGAACCATGTCCTGCTGGAGGCGACCGGCAATGGTCACTGCGCCTTACCCATGGAATTTATGAAGGATGAAGCCGGCAAGCTCCTCATGGTGGATGCCAAAATTGTCGATACCGCCCTGGACCGGACGCTGGCCGAAAAAGATCTGGTTAAAGAGACCATCGACCATCAGGAGCTCATATTCCTGCCGGCCTTAAACCGGGCCGAAGAAGGGATCGCAGCCCGGATCAGAGGGTTGTGCGCCTCACCGGCCCAGTACCCTGCCATTGACTTTGAGAAAGCCGTGGAGTGGTGCCAGCAGAAAACCGGGAAGGATCTGGCCCCCAGCCAGCGGGAAGCACTGAAGCAGGCGCTCACCACCCGGGCACTCATCATTACGGGCGGACCCGGCGTCGGGAAAACCACCTTAGTCAACGCCATCCTGCTGATACTGAGGGCCAAAAAAGTACGCTGTGCCCTGTGCGCCCCGACGGGCCGGGCCGCCAAGCGCCTCGCGGAGACGACCGGCCTTGAGGCCAAGACCATTCACCGGCTGCTCGAAGTGAAGCCCGGCACGAGCTCCTTTTTGCGCAATGAGGCCAACCCGCTGTCATGCGACCTCCTGGTAGTGGACGAAACCTCGATGGTGGATGTGCCGTTGATGAACCATCTGCTCCGTGCCTTACCCATGAACGCCAGCCTGTTGCTGGTGGGCGACGTGGATCAGTTGCCCTCGGTGGGGCCCGGCATGGTCCTTAAAAACCTCATCGACAGCGGCGTGGTACCGGTGGTGCGGTTGACTGAAGTCTTCCGGCAGGCCGCCAATAGCCAGATCATCACCACCGCCCACCGGATTAACGAAGGCGCGATGCCTGAGCTGGCCGCCAAGAACACCGAGTCTGACTTCTATTTCATCGACCGGGATGAGCCGGTGGCCATCGCGAACACGCTGGTTGAGATGATCAAGACCCGCATCCCGGCCAAGTCCAAGCTCAACGCCATCCAGGACATCCAGGTACTCTGCCCGATGAACCGCGGTTCCCTGGGAATACGCGAACTGAACCTGCGATTGCAGGCCGAGCTGAATCCCCCCCGGCCGGATGAGCCGATGGTGGAGAAGTTCGGCTGGACGTTCCGGATCCGCGACAAAGTGATTCAGACGGAGAACAACTACGACAAGGATGCCTTCAACGGGGACATCGGCCAAATCCTTAAAATCGATCCGGTGGAACGGGAGGTTCTGATCAGATTCGACCAGCGCGAGATCGTTTATGATTTCGGGGAACTGGATGAAATCGCACTGGCCTACGCCATCACCATCCACAAGTCGCAAGGCAGCGAGTTTCCCGTGGTGGTCATCCCCCTGGCCACGCAACACTACCTGCTGCTCCAGCGGAATCTCGTTTACACCGGCATCACGCGGGGCAAAAAGCTCGTGGTGCTTATCGGGCAACCCAAGGCGCTTTCACTTGCGGTCAGGAACAACCAAACGGAACAGCGGTTTTCGGGTTTATTGGCGCGGCTGAAAGCAGTTGATTAAATGACGGGAGCGGTATCTGTGATTTGCCTACCTGATACCGCTCCGTCCTCTCGGGGAATTCTACTCGCACTCAGGGATCAGCCGGAGGGAAAGACCACTCGTGAATCTCAAGCCGACTCACGACTTGGCTGTTTCCCATTTCCCCACACCATGATTATACCGCTATGGGTTTACCTTCATGATGAGAGTCAATCGGTGGCCCTCGCCTATGGAGCTTTACGGACCCCACACTTCTATGTGTTTGATAGCGGCCGCAAACTGGTCTATTCCGGACGAGGCATTGACAGTCCCCGCGATACCTCGAAGATGAAGGTTAACGATCTGGCTAATGCGCTTGAAGACCATCTCGCCGACCGCCCCTTGCGCGTTCCCTTGACCAACCCCATCGGCTGCAACGTGAAATGGGATGGCCGCGATGCCCACTGGATGCCGCCGGATGCCTGCGATCTTGTTTAAGGCGACTAATAATATGCCTAAACTCAACATCACCATCCCTCATCGCCTTCCTCCGGCTGTCCGGAGCCCCAACACCCGTAGCAGAAGACATACAAAAGGGTGATCAATGCCGGCAAAATGAGAGGCTCGCCGGACATACACAAATCCAACCGTTCATTTCGCCGTCGTCATCACGGGCGTCAACAGATCCACCGATCGGTCGTGTGAGATCTGATAGGTTTTCAGGATAGCCTGCTGCTCAGCCAGGCACCGCTCCCGACCCAACACAATCCTCTGGCCCGTTGTCGCTTCAAGCGTTACGAATGGCTCCTTTGAACTTTCAATCCGCGTGATTAATTCCCGCAGGTTGCCTAGATCATGCCCATTAACTTTTTTGATCGGCAAGTTGACTAAGTCCTGATACCCCTGATTGATGTTCCCCGCCAATACCCTCGTCAGGATTACTACTTCATCCATAGAGTCCGATTTCATGTTGGCCGACAACAACGTTAAAAAATACGGAGGGGCCTCCTTCGGCCAGTTTTCACCCCATGCTTTGACATAGTCGGTTGTGAGCGGACAGAAAACTAAACCGCCAAAGATATAATAGGTCGGCATCACATCATACCGTTCAAGCGGCACCAGCAGATCGTCAGCCATTCGGCTGGATAAGGTAATCATGCAGTTATGAGGCTTTCCATCGCGCACATAATCAATCTTCAGTTTCTCACCCACCTGATGCTTCTGAACGATCAGATCGCAGGAAGTGCGTTCATCCTTGCGCAGATCCACGGTCCCATCACCGGCGACCGGCACATCGTCCAAGGCGGTCACCACATCCCCTGCCTTCAGGAACCCCTCAGCAGATCCCCCTCGAATAACCTTGGAGACGAGCACCCCTTCCTGCCTGTCCGCGATCCCGTAACTGTGCTTCATGGCTGGATTCTCCATATTTTGCATAATGAGACCCGTTGAGGGAAAGCCATTTTGCCGTCCATCGGCGATGTCATCAAAGAAATGGCGGATCACTGCCGTTGGCACTATGTAACCAATGCTGTTGGCGTCTTTATTGTCGTATGCCATCATCGCCACCCCTGCAATCCGCCCATCCACTATCGCCGGGCCGCCGCTGTTTCCGGGATTGATAGGGGCGTCGATCTGCACCGCCAGCAACGACAACCCACTATGGGGGTACACCTGATGCTCCACACGCGAGACAACCCCTTTGGTTATGCTCATCGTGTCTCCTCCCAATGGAAACCCGTATACCGACACCTCTTGCTGAACGGCAGGAAGATCATCAAGCTCCAGACTTGTGGAACCAGTAAAAAAATCGGGATCTTCCACGGTCAACAAAGCCAGGTCGGCGTCATGCGAGACATTCTCGACACGAGCTTCGTATCGTCTCGATTGACCATAACGGCGCACCTGGATAAAGGTTCCATCACTGATGACGTGGGCATTTGTAAGGATCTTGCGTCCCTTGATGATACAACCCGACCCCGTGAAAGAACTGGGGTTACCCGCATTCCATGGGTTCCCGTAATCAGGAATACTTGCTTCAGTATATATTTTAACGATCGCGTCATTGATCAAAGGGGTAGAGCCCGTAGCGCCCATCACCCCCCGGGCGAATAATGCCACCATCATGGTAACGTAACGAACATGTTTAGAAATCATCCAAGACATCTCCATTCCTGGGCGTTCCCACCCAATCCCTGATACTTACTCATATCTGGTTATATCAATTAGGCGAGGCTTACGCCTCTTCTTTTCCGCAGCTATTACCCAAACATAGATAGGCTACAATGAACAACACCCTATTAGACGGAGAGTATACCCGCCGCGGGAGCCTGCTGAAAATAAAGCATCAGCTCCCAAGATCCCTGCGTTGCCATGTAGGGTTTCTCCCCATTGAGCTGATGGAGGCCCCGGCCTACCCTGCCAAGAACAAACCAGTAAAGGAGAAATGAAAATGAACAAGTCAATGTATGGATTAGGATTGGTCGTCTTGGCGGGAACGTTTGCAATGGGATGCCGCACGATGTGTCACAAGGAAGTAAATGTAACCTGGACTGATGTGCCAACGGTGGTTCAGTCCACGATCCAGGCTCACCAGTATGGTGGTACTGTGGCCGGCAAGATCGAGAAAGAAACAACGAAGAACGGCATCATCTATGAAGCCAAGATCAAGGGGACAAACGGAAAGTGCAGCGAAGTCAAAGTGGCCGAGGATGGCAAGCTCCTGAAATACAAGTCATGCAAGGACTAACCTACGCTGGCGCCCATTATTTTCCCGTAAGCAACCATGAAGATACTGACTCATAAAACAATCACTCAAACGATGGTGCTGGCCAATCTGATTGGCTGGCATCTTCGGCAGCAGCCGCCTGTTGCGCCTGCAACTTCTTTTCCGGAAGCAAGTGAATGAATTCGATTTATGATGGCGCACCCCACCCCAAAAGATCATAATGCACAGACAGGAGGAGTGCGTTGAAATCTATCGTCATAATTCTATTCAGCGCCATCTACGCATCAGCCGTTTACGCACAGTCCTAGACCGTTCAGGAGCCTGGCAAGAGTCCGACCTATATCAGGCCAACCTACGGCACAACCACGACCACCGCGGCGCAAGTGGCGGCCTATCTGTATCCGATCCCCCAGAGTGAAAATAAGGACAAAAAAGGCACCACGAAAGGCAAGCGGTAACAATCACCGCGCAGGAGATAACCATGGCATTCACACTAAAACTTGGATCAACGGCACCGGCATTCAAACTCCCTGCCACGGACGGGCATACCTATACCTTGTCAGACTTCAAACAGGCCAAGGTCCTGGTGATATTTTTCACCTGCAACCACTGCCCTTACGTGGTGGGTTCCGACGAGATCACCCGCCAGACGGCCGAACGATTCGCCCAGAGGGGGGTACGCTTCGTCGGCATCAATTCGAACAGCCGCAACACCTATCCTGAGGATTCATTTGAACATATGGTCGAGCGGATGAATCAGCATCAATTTCCATGGGTTTACCTTCATGATGAGAGCCAATCGGTGGCCCTCGCCTATGGAGCTTTACGGACCCCACACTTCTATGTGTTTGATAGCGGCCGCAAACTGGTCTATTCCGGACGAGGCATTGACAGTCCCCGCGATACCTCGAAGATGAAGGTTAACGATCTGGCTAATGCGCTTGAAGACCATCTCGCCGACCGCCCCTTGCGCGTTCCCTTGACCAACCCCATCGGCTGCAACGTGAAATGGGATGGCCGCGATGCCCACTGGATGCCGCCGGATGCCTGCGATCTTGTTTAAGGCGACTAATAATATGCCTAAACTCAACATCACCATCCCTCATCGCCTTCCTCCGGCTGAAGCCGCCCAGCGTATCCGGCGCCTGCTCAACGACCTGAAGGCGGAACACGGCGACAAGATCAGCCATCTCAAAGAGGACTGGAATAACCATACAGGTAAATTCGATTGCTCGGTTATGGGATTCCAGGTTTCCGGCACGCTGGCAATAGAACCCGCACAGGTTGTGATTACCGGAAGCCTTCCCCTTGCGGCAATGCTTTTCAAGGGCCAACTTGAATCAATGATCAAAAAGCACGCCGCCGAACTACTTGCCTGATCCCTATCGATTTTACGGCTGGCGGTCACGACCACGTCTATGAGTTCGTCCCCACGGGTGAAGTCTGGATTGATGGCTGGGGAGGATACTATCTCAAGGCCTGCTACACCCCACACAGGGCATCTGGAGGCCCGATCGATCATCGATGCATATCACGATGCCCCTCCGCCAACAGGAGGTCTTGGAATGCCTTGCAGCTACGTATACTCATCATTAAAGAAAAAACCTCACTCCGACCAATGGAATCAGTGTCAGAATGAGGTTTAAAATGGTCGGGCCGAGGAGATTTGAACTCCTGACCTTTTGCACCCCAAGCAAACGCGCTACCAGTCTGCGCTACGGCCCGATAAAGAAAGCAGAGAGGGAAGCTATCAACTACCCTTTTGACCGTCAAGGAACGAATCAAACAACTTTTCCCAGTGGGCATCTTCCACCCCATCATCCTCAATCACCGCCTTCTCTCGGAGGTGATCCACAAACTGCGACAAGGCTTTTCCCTTCCGCTCGTGATGCAGCAGATCCTGAATGCTCTGCTTCGCCTCTTCAAACGTCAGGGGCTCGCCTAGTTCTTTTTCCTGTAACTCAAGAATATGGAAGCCCAGGGAAGTTTCCACCACATCGCTGATTTCGCCAATCTCCAGGTCTTCGAATATTGCCTGATTCAACTCAGGTACAATCGCGCCCCGGACCAGCAGCCCGAGACTTCCTCCGTCCGCTTTCCCGCTCGGGCATTCTGAAAAGGCGGCGGCCAGGTCGGCAAAGGCTTCCCCTTCCAGAATCTTCTGTTTCAAGCCCATCAAGGTCGAACGGGTCGTTGCCCGATCTGCCTCATCTGCAGAGGCGGGGCGTATCAGAATATGCCGAACCTGGGCCTGATCAGGGGCCACGTAGCGCTCCGCATGTTCTTCGTAATAGCTGAGCAACTCAGGCTCCTCACACTCCACCACCCCCGACGTCACCCGCGCCACCAGGGCGTCCAATTGTTTGCCGACGCGAATGCTTGCCTGAAATTGTTCAAGCGTCAGTCCCTGACGGGCGAGGATTTCCTTTAATTTATCCACGCTGCCCGCCTTGGTGGCCATACCCGCCATAGCGACATCCACATCCTGGTCAGGGATTTCAATCTTGCGGCGTTTAACCTCTTCAATGAGCAATTGCGTCCCTACGGCATGTTCACGCGCCCGCTTCAGCAGTTCCTCTGTATGGCGTCCCAGTTCCTCACGGGGCATATGCTGACTATAAAAATCCATCAGCCGTTTCAATTCCGCCAAAACGGCTTTTTCTGAAATGATCTGACCATTTACTTTAATTTTCATAAGGTTCCTCTCTTTAAAACCGGGGTGCCACTGACACCGCGGGATGTACGTAAATCGGGGCCAAGGCCTCCCCCTGAAGGCCGGACGCGACCCGCTGCGCCACCACCTGGGCGACCATCGCCGCCTGGGGGATCCGCGCCTCCTGAATCAGCCCCACACCGGCCGGACAGTAAGCCGTTAACGGTTCCTGAATCCGGTCCCAATCCGAGGTCACCCATACCGTCCCCGGCACTTTCAGTAAGTCGGGCAACTGCTCCACCCCCGTCACGATCCAATCGCCCAGGCGTGATACTTGTCCCTGTTCCCAGCCAAAACAGCCGGCCCACAACTCGTGTCGCCGGGCATCGCCCAGAACGACCACCCGTTGGGCACCCGTCTCCTGCAGGACTGACCAGGCAAGAGCGCTGGCACTCGACACCGCCATCACCGGCTTGTGATCGGGAAGTGCCAGGCCCCGGATCCCGGCCACAGCCATGCGGAGCCCGGAGAAAGCCCCCGGCCCGACCCCCACCGCCAGGTGATCCAACCCCTGCCAATCCCAGGCCCCTTTCGCTGAAAAGGCATGGATATCCGCGAAGATGGGACGCAGTTGACGACCTTCGGCCACCCACTCTTTTTGACATGTCACCGAATCCCCGTCGAGGAGGGCCAGAGACCCAATGTGGGTTGAAAGTTCTAACGCCAATATTTTCATTTGATTTTGCTTGATTCCCCGGCCCTGTGTGTGGATGATTCGCCCCTGCAAACGGCATGGCGAATGTAGCTCAGTTGGTTAGAGCGTCAGATTGTGATTCTGAATGTCGCGGGTTCGAGCCCCGTCATTCGCCCCAATTAAATCAAGCCTTCCATTGATTGTCTTTCCCCGCTGAACTCCTGCTGATACGACTTTGCTACGACCATTTCCCTCGCCCTCCACCTATGTGATGAGATATGCTACGACAAGAAACCGGAGATATCCAGAAACATAGAACCCGAAGGAACTTTGCATCATGGCTCAAATCTTTATACGGTCCGGAATGTGGTATGCACGCTTTATGCATAACAAGAAAGACTACTGTCGGTCAACTGGTGTTCTTGCGCCAACCGAGGGTAAAAAGGCGGCGGAGGACGCGAAAGCGGCCGCCGAGGCCGAACTTACCCGGATGCTGGTTGAAGTCCGGGGTGGGGAATCGGTGGATGCCCTTTTTGCCCGTTTGACTGAAGCGATCGACCAGTTGCCAAAGCGGGAACAGGAACCCAGGCGAATCACGTTCGCCGAACGGTTGCGGAAGAGCCTGACCATCCAGTTGCCGATTGCGGATGCCTGGCAGTCCTGGCTGGACAATCCCAAGAAACGCAACCCAAGCCCGGCGACCATCAAAATGTACCAGGCACACTGGGGACAGGAACATGCCAAGAAAAACGGGAACCGGAAAGTCAAAACCGGATTCAAACACTGGCTGACCAAAACGCACCCAGAAGTAACCGCTCTGCATGAAGTCACTCCGGGGCTGGCCGAGGAATACGCAACCTACCTATGGCAGAGCGGCATCGCCCCCCGGACCTACAACGCATCGATCAAGTTTCTGCGGAGCATGTTTAAGGTTCTACGGACGCGGGCGGGATTATCGGATGATGTATGGGCGGAAATCTCCGCACTGGAAAATGAAACCCAAGGGCGCCGGAACTTGACCACCGAGGAACTGACCAGTGTTTGCGCCAAGGCAAAAGGAAATCTGCGTTACTGGTTGGCGATAGGGCTCTACACCGGCCTTCGACTGGGCGACGTGGTGACCCTCCGATGGAACGAACTGGACTTGGACAAACACATCATAAAGAGGATCCCGAACAAAACCCGCCGAAAAGGGAAGGTAATAACGTTCCCCTTGCATCCAGTGCTGGAAGTCATGTTGCTGCAGTTGAAGACACAGGCGAAGCCGGGCGCCGTGTATTTGTTCCCCGATGATGCCGGGTTACACCTAAAGGAAGGCGCGACCACGATCTCCAAACGCATTCAGGCTCATTTCACCGACTGCGATATTCAGACCACGGAAGAGGCAGGCGGCAAGCACCGGAAGCGGGCCATTGTCCGGGTTGGTTTCCATAGTCTGCGTCATTCATTCGTAAGCCTGTGCGCTGCCAACCGGGTGCCGCAGGTCGCGATTCAAGAATTGGTGGGGCATGGATCGCCGGCGATGACCGAACTTTACTCCCATGCCGACGAGGGGCAGAAAGCGACGGCCATTGCCAGTTTGCCGACAGTGAGTTTCACACAGGGCGGCACGGTAACGGAAAAGCCATGACAAAGGCCATACCATGACCGAAGTTACAACTGTCAGGATCATGCGGAAGCACCTTTATGAGCGGGTAGCCACCTTGCCAGACCCGAGAAGCTGGCGCAGGTAGCCCACATAGACTTCGTACTTGCAGCAGGGTGTGCAGGAATCCAAGGGCTTCGTGTCGTCACTCTCAGATTGTGCCGAGCTTAAAATAACCTCTGATTGCCAAAATCAGCTTTTCCGGCAATATGGAACCACCCACCGTTGGCCGGATCGCATTCCGGATGGACTCCCAGTCCGAGTGATCAGCGGGATGAAGATTCAGAAACACACTGACATCATTGGCGAGTTCCTCGGGCAGGGAAACCGTCTGGTTATCGGGCAGGAGCACAGCGAGCCGGAAAACATCATACCGGTGCTTCTTGATGTCCCGATCATCAACCTTTTCCCCGGTTGCCTTGCGGGCAGTCAGGTCTAGCCACGCCCGAGCCTTAAGCGGGATCAATGCTCCCGCGTCGGCAACCAGAATACCCCGCGACTCACGACAATGTTCGATCAGAAAGCCGTAATAGCTGTCATGGAGCAGAATCGCTGACAGACTTTGGGCATCCTCCATCCGTATTGGAACGATGCGTTGTTCGGAATCTATATCCAGACCGGGGTTATAACGACAGAAAAGCTCAACCTTGAAGGGAAAACCCTCCGCGACGGGTTTCTCGAAGCGGTACAGGACCGGTGATTCACCCTCGCTACGGTTCTTGATCTGGTACTGACCGTCTCGTATCAAGGTCCAGAAACGCGAGACGAAGGCGGGGTTGATCTTTTCGAGGATCAATACGACGTCGAGATCCTTGGTGGCTCGGAACAAAAGGTTCTGTTCTGTGAACCACATGTCGCAAGCAGTGCCGCCGATCAGCACGAAGGAGTCGCGGTGCCCTGAAAGATATTCAATGAATCGATCCAGCCCTTTTACCGCCATGGCAATGCCTCCATCATATCAGCAAGTTCCGCTTGTACCCGTTCATCCGGGCTGTTCCGGAGACTCAAAAACAGGGACAGCGGATCGACATCCGGCCCATCAGAGAGCAGGGCAGGATCGTACCGCCACGCCTCGACTTCGGCGTTAGCCTCATAACGATCCACACAACCAGTCAGTTGTCCATGTTCCAGCCCCATCCGGATGCGCTTTTCCGGCATCGCAAAAACCGGAACCGAATCCTCAGCGAGCTGAGTTCGTTGCGCCAAGGCGGAAATGCCCGCCCGTTTAACACCTTCAACGGGGGACGTCCACCTTACATACAGAGTTTTCAATACTGGGGATCGCAACAAAGGCAAGGCCGATTCCCACAGGCCGGATGCGGCCCCCTTGAAATGAATCCGTTGTTCCTTACCCTCGCGAGAGGTCTCGCAAAGATTGTTCTGTTCCAGCTCGGATGTCGCATTCGACATCGAAGCCCTGCAAAATCCCAACCTTGCGGACAGTTCCTTGGCGGAAAGTTCTTCCAGCCCGCCTTGCTGCACTTGCAACAACAGCAACACCTGAGCTGGCGGGGAGAGCGGCTTGCCGGGGCCGGACGCCAAGGTTGCGAAATTCTCCCTCAGCAGTGTGATAGACTCCGGCAGGAATATCTGCGTGTCCGGGATCAGGAAAGGAACCCCCTGCCCAATCATGCGATTTCGCACGGTTGCGGAGAGACTGGGCAAGACGATAGCGACATGTTCCTCTCCGGTCGCCTTTTTCAGTTGCTGCCAGTGCTGCCGATATTCCGTTGGGGTCCCCGCGTCCCAGCCATCTTCCTCAATTGCAAGAAGCCAGTTCCGACCAAACACCCTCGCGGAGAACACGGAGAAACGTTCCCGCAGATACAACGGCAATGAGAGGATGGCACGGGGAACAAAGGGTCCCAGACGCTCATCGAGCTTAGTCAGATAGCCTTCCGCTCTATTTCTTAAATCTTTCACGTCTCAGTTTATACATTCTGATCGATTCATAATCAACATTAATCGAACACTTAGAATGAATCGTAATTTCATTCGGGGCTGGCCCATGGAGAACTAAAGCAAAAGCCCCTGACGCAATCAGAGGTCGGCGTCCACCTGGATAAACTCCAGAACACCCAATGATGATAGTTTAAGCAACGAGTTCTACCATGATGAACGGATAACAAATTACTATCCCCATCGTCCCTTTCCATCCGATATGTTAACCCAAAATCGCATCCTTGGCCGCCTTGGCAATTTTGAATTTCAGGACGGTCTTGGCGGGAATTTGAAGCGTCTCACCGGTGGCGGGATTGCGGCCTGTGCGAGCCTTGCGCTCAACCTTGATGAGTTTGCCAAGGCCTGGAATCTGGAAACCCGCCGAGGCTTCGCGATATGCTATTTTGACCAGAGTCTCCAGCATCTCCGCCGCTTGCTTCTTTTCGACTCCGGCTGTTTCCGCCAACTCTGCAATAATTTCACTCTTGGTTTTCATCTCGGCTCCTTCGTTGGATTGATCAACGCATAGTGACTGTATGCCGCACCGGAGCGAGGAACAAGAGGATAATGTGTCGTTTCGTTTTTCGATTCCAGTGCTTACACAAACCGTAACTCGCCCCACTCTTCTTGCCGATGAAAGTTCAGTACGGCATGCGGCGAGGTGGATGACAATACTGGCTTTTCGCGCCCACGAGTGTAGTCGTACCGGCTGAACGAGAACAGCCACCGGTCACTGGGCTTCGGTAGGAATACCTCGCAGACCATGGCAAACGGGATCTCCGCCACCACTTCCCACCGCTGGGCGTCGGGATTCACCCGGACTCGGCTTTCAATAACCCGGTTGATAAACCACTCTGGAGGAATGCCAGGCTTGGCACGGGGTTCGACAAACACGCTTGCAGAGGGAATGCGTAACTGGAGTTTCTGGTTCTCTGGCGTCACATGGAGCTCGACGTATGACTCCTGATCGCAGGGCCGCAGGAATATCTCGAAAACGTCGCCCGACAGGAATGATGGAGCGTTAAATTGCTTCTCCGGATTGAAGATGTCTGCATCCTCGAGTTCAGCATAGATATACAAAGCATCTCGGGTCCATCCCGTTTTCACGCGCATGGAGCGGAACTCGGGCGCCGGTTCAGCACGCCACGCCTGTTGCGACTCCACCCCCGGTACATTGGCAAAAACCTGACCAATCCGCTCCCACGACTCAAGATCAACGGTATCGAGTAATTTTGCCTTCAAATAAGGCTGGTTATTCACACCCGATTCTCCTTCACGTCTTCGAGTGAGACATACCTCTCACCAGCAAGTGACTCAATCTTAGCGGCCACGCTATCCGCATCATACTGATACCCATGGGCTTCAATGTGATAACCGAAACGAGGATCCCGCCTCAGGATCGGAAGAACGTCACGAAGGTTCTTCAATTCATCTCGGATAATCGACTGATACTCCGGCAACATTCGGTCATTCCATTGACGGCGCAACCGGTAAACCTTGCAGAAGTTGGCGGTGCTGCGGAACGAATGCCAGCAGACAGCGGCGGTGTCGAGTTCTTCCCGTACATGGGCATCCTGGCATGACTGCAAAGCAACCCGCAAAGTCTGAAGCCCGTCAATCCAGAGTCCCGACAACCGTTCAAACCCAGTGATGATTTCCTCAATACTGTAATCTCCTAGCGCCGCCCCCATGTCATCCCCTCGCTCAGCAAGTAAATGGCACGGACCAACCGGTTTACCAGTAAGCGGACCGAACTGAAGAGGTAGGATAAAGGCGAAGTTTGTCGGACCTGAGTAAAGGTACGGCAGGGAAAAGGGATAGTTATCCATGGCCTCCCCAAACTTCAGCCAGGCGGCAGCAACCCCGGCAGACTCACAACCGGGGAAATATTGTGCAGCAAACGCCCTCATGGCCTCATTGCGCTGATCTGGCAGTTCGCCGGAAAGGAATGCGTTGAAACCTGCCGTATTCGCTGTGATCATGTTGCCGAAACACCAGCAGCCCATGAAGCCGGACAGGCCCATGTTCCTTACGGCATCGGCCTTGGCAAACACATTACCCATCACTGGTAGATTAGGAACGGTGGCCAGTTCATGAGTCGTCCCAAACTGCAGTTTCGCCATCACAGAAATGCCGTGGGTTCGAGCACTGTCCAGCGATCCTTTGAATTGTTGAGATGGACCGGCATACGACAATGAATACTCGTCAATGATCCGCTCTTTCCCGGCAATTACCTTGCGACCGCCCCTCTCGAAGTCTGCCATTAAGATGACATCTTTGGGTAAGGCAGAAATAATTTCCTCGCACGGAGCAGGAACATAGAACGTCCATGACCAGTTCCAAGCGATAATCTTCCAGTCGGCGGTTACCGATCTGATCCCGTCGCGCACCAACTGGATCACCTCGCCGACCACAGTCTCTGGCTTGCGTGCTGCGCACCTGGGACACTCAATGGCAAAATCCGCAAAACTTCCATCGCCCTGAATGACCCGACCGCGTCGGGACCAGCAGTGAGCTGGCATTTCCGACGCCGTGATCAGGATCAGCCCACATAGGCCGGGGACATTCCGGGCCAGTTCGGCGGCGGCCTGATAAAGGAACTGTTTCACTTTATCCGTCGAGGTGCAAAGCGATAGCACCTCTATGTTCTGATTGCCTTCATTGACGATCGACTCCGACTGCCCCGCAACATCCGGATGATGCCCCCAAAACGCATCATCACGGGGAATGCCCCGCGGCGGCTGACAAAACATGAACACCTGTATGCTATGCCCCCCTGCCCTCTCGACCAAGGCATTCAGCCGTTGCTGATGCAATTCCGCATCCGCACCCAACTCGGGGAACACTTCCGTCCTGACCACATGGTTAAGGTTACCGTGAACCCAGATGGCATTAAAGCCGGAAGCGGCAATCCGCCCTAGTTCCTGATCGGTATAGGCATCCAGCGCAGTTACAGTCTCTTCCTGCCAGGGATCCGGGGGATCAATAAAATGGCCAAAAGACGTTCGGGGCGAACGCCAGATACGAATGGTGTCTGCCATAATCAACCTTTTAAGGCTTTTCTCATTCCATCGAGAATCAGAACCTTCGCTTTTATGCCGTAAGCCGGTGTCGCTTCAACAGCTGTCTTTGCATACCACTGTCCATCTGTTCGCTTAGACATATCGACCCCTTCCGGACAGAAGGCCATCATAAGCGATGTTTCCTGTTTCCCGGCATGATCGATCGGAAATTCCTTCTGGCTGGCTTCATCCATGAAGGGGTGAACACGAATCCAACTGAAGGGATCATCACCCGTCCCCCGCCCCTCGTAATACTTGGCCATGGCGGGATTCCCCCACCAGTTCTCCCCGCGCCCCTTCTCGAGGAACTCGAATATGGCTTCCCGGGCCGCCAACCGGAACGCCAAGTCGGTCGGCATACCGACCGCAAAGTTCTCACTCTGATGGTGAATGAAAAGATGAATGTTCCTGAATCCTATTCTCAGCAAGCTCCGGAACAGTTCCTTCCCGAACGGATGCAGTGCCGACGGGCCGACATGCACCGAACCGTTGCGCTCGGGAACTTCAACGGCATAACTGCTGGCACCGTAGTAGAAGGCCGGCATAATGACGACCTTCATCTCTTTCTCGAGTTCCTCCACAGCCCGCACCACCAGCACTGTATCGACCCCGACACAGCAGTGTTCGGCATGGTATTCCAACACACCAACCGGCAGGACCACCGGCCATTTCTCGTCAATGGCCCGCCGGATTTGATCTGGGAACATGAGTTCGTAGCGCATTAGACCTCTACGATCTTCATATACCGCTCGGACAGTTTTTCAACCCCGGTGTTAGTGATGGCAACTCCATTTTCCCACCGTAGCCCGAAGTCCTTGTCGGCGAAGAAGGTATCCACCTGGAAGGTCATGTTCTTTTCAAGTTTGAAAGTCGACGTAGATTCGATCCAGGGACGCTCCACCTCCATCATGCCGATGCCGTGGCAGGGTCCATAGAGCATGTATTTGCCAAATCCGCGCGAGTGGACCCATTTCTCGTAATCCTGTACCACATCGGCCGCCGAACGCCCCGCCTTCATCAACTCCATCGTCTTGAAATGCGCCTCCAGGCCGAATTCGACCAGACGCTTCTTTCGAGCCGGCAGGGCGCCGATGGAAATGGGCAGGCCCACGCTCGACGAATACCCGCCCACCCGCGCGCCGATATTGAGCTGGATAACCTCATTCTTGACGATCTTATTGTAACTCGGGCGGCAGATGGCGTTATTGGTACGCTTGCCACAGAAGCAATAGAGCGCATGGCCCTCGTATTCACCACCATGCTTGTAGATCTCACGCTGGGCAATGCCGATCACCTGGTTCTCCGTCATCCCCGGCTTGATCTCGCCCAGGATGGCATCGACTGCCAACTCGCTGATCTGAAACGCCTTGCGCATCAACGCCAGCTCCGTCTTGCTCTTGATGTACCGCAGCGGGGCAAAGACATCATCCGCCTTGATGAGTTCAACACCCGGAAGATCTTTCTGGAGCGACATGAACACCGGCAACGTGGTGATGGCCCAACTCGCAATCCCGAGTTTCTTCAACTTCCTCTTGGGCATGGCCAACTTGACCACGTCCTTGTAGGTAGCAACGGGAATGCCAGGATACTGCGGTTCGGCGAACTCCCGGTATTCGACCATCTTCAGGATATTCGTAAGCGAGCTGCGCCCCTTGGCATAATTTTCACTTTCAGGCCCAATCAACAGAACTGCTTCCCCCACTGCCGGGACAAACACAGCGCCCGCCTCAAAGGTCGGCCAGTATTCTGAAAGATACCGAACATTAGCGAAATCAGCCTCATTGCCATGCACCAGCACCGCATCCAGTCCAGCGGCCTTGATCCGCCCCTGAAACTTTGTGATTCTGTCCTCGAACTCCTGCCTCATAATTTGCGTTGTCTTCATAATAGTACTTTAATTCCTTTAGTCCTTTAGTTTATTCCATCCATTTGTTTACGCATGAGCCGCCGATAAATAACGAAAAACACCACCGCCAAAGTGCTCATCACAATACCCATGACGAAGCCGACCCGATAGTTGTGGCCGCAGAAGTAGATCGCCCAACCTGATATAAATCCGAGCGTGGCACGATAGGCGTTGCGAATGCAGGAATTGGTGGAGGTGATCGAGCCTATATCCTGCCGCGGCGCGCTCTTGTACACCATGATGTCTGCCCCGGCATATAACGGACCGATAACGGTCAGCGCCAGCGAAAGAATAATCAAACTGGTTTTGTCATGAACCTGCATCGCCCACAGGAAACAAGCCACCTGACCAGCCCAGAACAGCAACACCACGCGGAACCCACCCCAGCGGTCGATAATCCAGCCGATGGGGTAGGCAATGACGAGGCTCACTAATCCAGCCCATGACAAGGCCTGGTAAATATCCCCACGGGCCAATTGCAGAGTCTCTTTCGACCAAAACCAGATCCAGGTGTTGTTCATAACCAGATAACTATTAATCAGGGCCACGCCACCCATCAGCCAGAATATCCGTTTGTCGAGCGCCGCCACCTTAAAGGTGGACCAGAGCTTGAAGCGCTCAGTAGCCGGATGCTGGATTGGCGGCTCCCGGATTCCCAAGGCGCAGAGTGCTGTCAACGTCATGATCGACGCTCCCACAGCAAAAGGGAACCATTCTGACACCGCGATAATGCGCCCTGCCAGCTGCATGATGACAAAGCCAGCCAGGCCACCGCCGGCACCAAGAACTGAATTGGCCCGCGCCAGCACATCACGCCTCACACAATCAATGCCCAGCAGGGAAAAGGTGCTGGCCACAATGTCCATGAAGATCATTTTAACAATTACCAACCCCACCAAAATCACCACCCAGCGTGCCTCATTGAACACCGGGAACAAGGCCATCGCGCCGATGATAAATGGTGCGGACAGGAAGTACCAAGGCCTGCGGCGCCCGAAACGGGTCACGGTGTGATCGCTCTTCCATGAGAAATACATCACGATAAAACTCAAGGCCCACCCATTGATCGAACCAATGGTGCCTTGAATGTTCTCCCGCACGCCAAGATCCAACAGTCGCATCAGCACCAACGGCATCACCAGCGTATCTGCCACGCCCCAGCCAATGTTACAGATCCCGATCAGCGTCACATTGCGCCACATCAGCTTCTTGTCGGCGTAATAAGCGTCCAAAGCAGGATCCGGCGCTGGCAAATTTTCGGACAAGGTTGCCCCCTGATGATTATGCATTACCACGCACCCAGCGGACATCCGGGCAGTCGCCCAGCACTTCCACGATCTTCTCGCCCTCGATTTTGACGGCACACCAACTCCCGCCCTTCAGTGTCAAATCCCCCTGCTCGAAACGCGCGAGCAGATTGAGGGAATGCAGCTTGATCGGCGGCCGCAAATGAGAGCCGCCATACTGATCGGGAGCCATGGCATATCCCGCAACGTAACCTTTGGTCACCGCAACCAGAACCTTCTTCGCAGAATCCGTTCGATGGCGGAAAAACCGGTAATACGTGTCCTCGGCAAACACTTGCTCGGCGGAAGACGTCAGGGTGCGGATAAGACGGGTCAAATCCTCTCGAGGATCAGGGGCAGGCATGTAATACAGAGGCCGATCGGGTGATTTAACATAAGACAGGAAACCCTCCTGATCGAACACTTTTTGAGCGGAAGTGACCTGCACCGGATAGGTTCCATCAAACCAACTGGGCTCCCATTCATTGATCCCAGGCAGAGACCTCTTCTCTGCAAGCGCAGCCGTATAGTCCGCTAGCGTAAAAGGCTTGAAGCCAACTTCTCCCGCAAACTTTGCCGCAATACTCGACTGCTTTTGTACCGTGAACTCTGGAGGCGGCCCGATGACAATCACCGGCACATTCGCCCGAACAATATCCATGACCCGCTTGTAGTATTTTTCAGGGAGCACATAGATATACGGCAGCAGTAGCACCCGATACGTCAGCCCATCAATAGAAAACTCACCCTTGCCGATTTTAGCACGCAGCAGACTTTCCCCGCTCATGATGGCGGAATATTGAGCCGCATCCGTCAGGTGGATCGCCGTATTGGCAAGGAATGTGTAAAACATCCGGGTCAACCACTTGGGCGTTGCGGCCAGGGTTTCCCAGGAATACAAAAGTGCCACGTCGGTGTGCGGGACAAACTGGTCGCCCACCATTTCATCAAAACGATCCAGATTTTCAACATCCTGCATCATCGCACTGCGTGAAGGCTCTTGCGTAAAATTGATCAGGCCCTCGCTGAAACTGGACATCACATGACTGAACCAATTCACATGGAATAGCATCTTCAGGCGATTGGCGTGCTTCATATTCCCCACGGCGGGGTATCGGAACGCCCAGTCGTTGTAGAAGGCGTCGCGCATGCCCAACTCTTTTTTAAGTCCCTCTGCGAGCATGAAATTGTGGAGCGGATACTTATTCTCCACCTCGGTTCCCCCATCGGTCCAAGCGCCCGTCAACACTTTCCCAAGTTTGAAATAATCAAGCACCCCCGCGGCAAGATCAGTGGGAATACCGCTCCACGTTTGATGGGTCCCGAAAATCAGATCCTGTTTGAAAATCTTTTTCGCATAGGTATTGTGACTTTCCTGAGCCACATAGTTCATCTCCACCAGACTCCGGTAGTAGTCACAGCGCACCTGTATGGTCTTGTTGGTTCCCTCTAAATGATTCAAATGGATGAGATTAGGACGCAGTTCATAACCATTGAGCTTTTTGAAAAGCGCGAGGAATCCTTTCCCTGCCTTAAAATAGGCCATATTGCCCATGCCTTTGCCCGGCTCATCCCAGCCGAACCCGTCGAGGGGAATGTCAGAATACGAATCCAGTAATTGTTTCTGGGCTTGAAGGTATTGGGGATGGGCCACATCTACCAGCCCGGTGGTCTGCACCGCCACATAGAATACCGCAGGTCCGGTATAGCCGCCCGCCATCGTCCCCTTGATCACCAGACCTGCCTGGGGCACCAGATAATGCATGGGCGTGGCCTGAATTTTCGCCGGTGGAACCAAGTGATAGCCGTCCTGGCCGGTGACAAAGACTGCCGAGATTTCCTGAAAATTGATCTGGCCCCTCATTTTGGGAAAGTCCACGCGAAACTCGAAGTTTCCTTCGTGAATCATGGTATCAACCGGACAAATCGCCCAGAGGGCTGCCTCAAGACAGGTTTCCACGAAGTTCTCACCCCAGTGGGCATGATCCGTGTCGAGGATCATCTTGATGTTGCACTGATGCCCGAAAGCGACGATCTCTTTGACCGCATCATGGACTTCGGGACTCAACACGGTACTTCGCTGGTGGCGCACGAACATGATCGCTGATGAGTAATTCCAGTGGGCGATTTCCTCAAGATAAGGCCGGGCCTGTTTTGGGTTTTTGACTTCATGCGGTGAAATGAAAAAACCACCGACTTGTTTATGCCCCTTAGATACGGTTGATTTACGGGTTGTCATAGGTATTCCTTTCGTCTCTTAAACGCGAATTAGCGCCATTTCCATGGGTTTTAATTTCAGTCGAGAGTTGCTAACCATACTTTCCCCGAGCAGATTCAGGGCACTTGAATAAGTTCTTTTAACAATTTTTAACTCAGTGTTTTCTTCAGCAAGATTAGAGATCAGCAAGGTGTCCGCCGCGACAAAGTCCTCCACACTAATGCCATGCCAGTCAGCTTTTCTTAAAAGAGGGATCAAGGCAGGATCGCTATTCAAGAGACCTTGCGCCCATGCCCTTGACAGTTGAAAAACGTCGCACTGACCAAACACAATCCCCATACGCCTGCTGAAAACGGATTCACCAAACACATGGAACAGCCACCTGATCGCGCCATTCGTCCGATCCAGTTCATAAAGCGAGGCGCCTTCGTTCATCAGACTGAAGCCGCCTCCATCTGAAGATTCCGCAGCAATATAATAAGGACTTACCGTGCGGTCTTCAAGGGTCAGTGCCCGCACGTTCGGATTGAATCGCCAGACCTTGGCCAATGGCGAGTCCACCTGCATTTCAAGTGCCAGGAAATCATTCCACTTTGAAGAGATATTGAAATCGGTACGCGGCGAGTATTTCAGGTTGATCTCGGCATAGTCCCCCTGCTCCGCGACAACCAGATCCAGAATGACGGTCTGGATCTCCCGCTCCAGCTGCTGATAATGCAGCGTCATAAAGACCAGCCCCCCCGTACGCTTCATCGCCGAGCTCAACAACTTAAAGGGCCCGGCCTTCCTGTCGACTGGGATGCAGGTCATTTTCTGTCCTTTGAAGCCCACCACGAGCTTCCCCTGCTTGTCGATTTCGAGCCGCCAAAGACCGTTGTCGAATGCCCCTTGTGGTCCACTGGCACGTTTGTTAGCTGCCGCGGGGTCACTCGATGAAAATGCAGGGAAAGGGCCAACGGCGTAAAGATCGGCACCCTGCTTTACCGTATTCGCGCCACGATATGATTCCGGTGCGCGAATTCTTCCGAAGGCAAGCGGGACTTCGGCGGCATTGAAAAGCTTTGACGTAGACTTACCTGCAAACAGTAATTTATCGGCCTTATCAAGTTCTGCTACGGCATCCGAAGTGATTTCCGCGAGTTTCTGGGTGAGAGTCTCACGGGAGTAAGGAGGGACTTCATTGTTATTACTGGCATGGAACTCACCACGGCGCTGTCCCTGGACATAGGAACAATCATGCGCCTCCAGAAGACAAAGCTGGCCAACACATTGGTCGAGGATCCGATAGGCCTCGTCACGCTGCCCGCTGGCGCACCCTGCGAGTCGCAACTGCCGCAACCGCGCAGACAATGCCTGGATATTTTCATAATGGCTGAACGGATTCAAATTCGTCTCGTTCGGATAAAAGAATTTTTCAGATAGCTTGTAGGAATCTGCCGTATAGCTTTTGACAGGAGCATTTTCCGGAGCCAACTTGAAGCGCTCCCGATCGAGCTCATAACTGCCCCAAACGGGCGCATACTGGTGAGCCCTGATCATGTGGATCCTGAAGGGGACATAGCCGAGATCCTGAAAGCTCACATAGTTGAGGGATTTTTCACACCTGCCGTATTCGTCATGGATCAGGGGCAAATCCAGGAAGTAGTTATTGCCTTTCCGGGAGAGGGCCGGATGGCGTGCGGTCATGGATATGATGCCGTGTCCGGCCGGACTTTCCCAATTAATGAAATCCGTGTTTTCGGCCGGCGCCTCCCCGTGGTTCTGGGTGATGTGGAGCGCGCGTTGATACCCGAAATGTCTGAGGAGTTCCGGCATCTGGGGCGTTAGGGAGTTTTCCTGGCACTGATAGACGGACGGGGTCTTCCCAAAAACCCTTGCAAAGGTTTCATTGCCCTTTTTGAACTGCCAGAATTGTAGCGCGAGCGATGACATCAGCGCATAAGGAAGAGAATAGGTTCCGTTCGTCAATTCGATCGTTCCCTTTTTCCAGAGCTTCGCGACCGTTTCTCCCAGGCGCGGATAACGCGTAGCGAGATTTTCCCAGCAGGCGGCGCCACCCTCGAGGCTGACCTTGTAACCGTGCTTTTCAATCTGCTCGAAATACGAAAGGAGCATTTCCCTGGAGTAGTGCGGCCATTCAAGTTCAAAGAACCCCTTATCCTTAAAGAGAATCCCAAGATGCGGGTATTCCAGAAAAAGAACATCCATTTTTGAAAATTCTTTTCTCAGTTTAGCCAAATGCACAAAGGCCTGCCGCAAATGAAGGGTCGCATCCTTTGCCCTGTCGGATTGGATAGCCGCCATCGCCTTTAGAAAGAATGCATCCGCAATCCTTACGGCATCACGGCTCTGTCCTTTTATCTCCAGGAACCACTGCAGTAACAAACGGTTAACTCCGTATGCCTGGCAATCGAGGCGAAGCTCGCGAGGAAACGCGCCACGCGCGGGCTTTGCAGAAGAAACCTCACATTGCTCCAACAAACTTGCCACAATATCAGCGCCTTTTATGAGTATCTCCTCGGGCATCTCATTCCGGAAATAGCCGAACATGGCAAAGAGTTCAAAACTAACCGCCATGGATTTTCCAAGTTTTTTAATCGCCGGATTCTCACCGAGAATCCAGTTTGCATCCTCCCCCGCGTAGGTGTCGTAAAGGAGATCGAAAGGATAGAACAGCTGACCTGCAGGCGTCGTCAGTTTCTCTTTTTCGGATTTGCGCGAATGGGTCCGTATCCCCGGGATTATTGCAGGACGGACATAGAGTCCGGGGATTTTCAGGTTTTCAAAAAGCTCCGACGCTTGCGCGCAGGGAGTGATGACAAAATCACCGGCCGCGCTTTTCTTATTCCAGCCGTTCTCCCATTCCGGGACAATGCCTGTCAGCGAAAAGACCGCGGGGTCAAAGAGCATCCCGTATCCTTCCATCCAGCCATACATGTGCTCCCAGCATAGCCCCGGCCGTGTCTCCCGGAAATTAGTCGTCTTCGGGAAAATATATCGGATTTTCTTCATTTACACATCGCCGCTTTCTTTATTCAAATGAATCTGCAAAAACCGGAAGGCATTGTCCAGCATGGGCAGAGTGATCTCGTGACCTTTCCCGGCTTCTTCGTGGAGGGAAAGGCATTTATCAGAAGACTTGTTCTTGACCCGTTTCTGAATGGCGCTGACGAAACTCCGGTACATGATTTCCGGCGAACCTGCATCCAGCGCCCCCCAGCCCAGGAAGATCTTCCGGGGCGGAATGAGGGACACCACCTGATCCCAGTCGATGCCAGCCTTCATCATTCCCGGAATATAGTGATACAAACAATGACAGCAGCGGTACTGCCCGAACTGATGCCGCAGTGTCATGAAGCTGAAGAAGCACGCCGTTGCCTCGACCTTCTTGTTCACCGAGGCAAGAATATACGCCTGCGTACTGCCACCCGACCAGCCGATGGCCCCCAGGGAACGGGCCCCGAGCTTCTCCAGCGCTTCCAAGGCGCGTGAATTATCCCATACGGATTTCCAAGCCAGGCTTTTCCCCTGACCAGTCAGTTCAGCATGCGCGGCGATTTCGTCGAAGAATTTCGTGGAGTAGCCCCATTTGGCCTGACGCTCGCCAAAACAAAGGGCATCCGGAGCCAGGACTCTGAACCCGGCTAATGCTGCATGATAACTGTATTGGAGCGGATCATCTTTTACAGGATGGCAGTGGAACGCCTTGCCTACCGGAAAAATGTCATCGCCGCCATGTCCGTGGATGGACAAGACTCCGGGGGCATTTTGAGGCAGGCCCTTCTTGAAGAGATGGTAGGCGGAAACGCGTTCACCTTTGTCCACGTCGTATTCCACCCGCTGCCTGATAATCCCGCCTTTAAGCTGAAGTTCTTCTGTAACTTTAAGTTTCAAAGGGACCGAAGCTACTTCGAAGTCCCCAAGCACCTTCCGGAACCGGCGGTCAATTTCACCTGCCGAAAGATCCTGCGGATAGCCGGGAAATGTCTTCATCGTCTTGTTAGGAATAGGGCTCATTTACCCCTTTGCGATCTTTGCGTGCTTCTGTTCAAATTCTTTTCTTTCGGCTTACAACTCGCTCATTTTGACGATCCGGTGTTCCCGTTCTGATATCTCTGCGGCAAAGCCGGCCCTCATCGTCTCAAAGGAATCCGCGGCGGGATTTTCCGGAGGTAACCCTTTTGCCACCAGCTCGGCAATCCTGATATTCTGCCCATGCGTGTTGTGGATCCAAGCGTTGTCATCACTGGGCTTGTACGTGATCGTCTCAGCCATTTTGCTAACCAACCGCTCCGGACTATCAGTGAATTCCCAACGGCGGATTCGGCGGCGGAACACATCAGTTTCGATCGCACCTTTTGTCCCGAAAATGTGGTATTGCAGGTAATGGCCATCATCGGATTGCTTCTCCAACATTTCGAGCAGCGGATCGCGGTGATCCGATTCCGCAATATACATGGCAAAATTCAGATTTGAGATGGCCCCGTTTTGAAAGCGCATGCTGATCTGGTGGTTGTCGGAATGGTTGAAATAAGGAACAACATTGGGAGCGGCCATTGAAAACACCTCTTCGACGGGACTGCCCGTAAACCAACGCTGTAAATCCAGGTAATGGGAAAGCTTCTCCCCGATCAGGGTTCCCTTGCTGTTACTGCGCCAGGTGTTTTTGGAATGAAATTCACTGCAGTAGTAACGGCACTGACTATTCACCACTTTCCCAATCACTCCCTGATCAATCCATTCCCTGGCCTTCATGTAAATTTTCGAGTAACGCAGCTCAAAGCCGATCTGGAGGAATTTACCCGTCTCCTTTTCAACCTGAATCATCTCCTTCGCCCCCTCCAGAGTTTCAGCCATCGGCTTTTCGCACATGACCGCCTTCCCAGCCCGGAGCGCCTTAATGGCCAATTCAGCATGAACAGGATTGATGGCGGCAATGGTGACGAGTTTGATTTCAGGATTGTTCAAAATGGAATCCAGATCAGACGTGGCCTTAACGCCGAGCTCCTTGCCCCGCAGCGCGGCTCTCGTAGCATCCGGCTCGTAACCATAAATGGTCCGCACATACGGAGACGCCTTCGCCGCACCCACATGCGTATCCCCCATGCCACCCAGCCCCAACACGGCTAAATCATACTTCTCATTCATAACTTTGTTCCTCTTAGAATCAATTTGGAGTTATTCCTAACAGTGGTATATATAATACCAATGCATGATATTAATGCAATTGTTAATATTGGCCAATTATCGCTGAACGCATTATGGCAAGCGGCAATGATAAAATACTTACAGCAGGAATTTCGTTCACGGTTTACAGCTAAGATCGACTTCAAAACTGTGAGTAGCGTTGGCGATGTCCGGGTTCAACACTGATTCCAAAGTGTTTCGATTACCGGCAAAGGACCATTGCCAGTCGTGGCACAAGAGATTCTCAGGCTCCGACACGTTGCCTGAAATGCGGCTTACCCGGCAGGGGGTAAAACGACCCTTGCTGTTTTCAGCTTCAAAATAGGTAAAACCTTGCCCCCCAAATCCGGACGTTTCTATTTTGAGGCTTGTGGGAATTCTGTCTTTGGCTATCCAGAAGATCCGGGAATAGAAACAATCGGCTGCTTTATTTCCCTTAAAAACACCAACCCCGATTTGTTCCCATTCAGTCACACCGGAATATTGGATGAAAACCCTGGTTGTCTGGGCTGAATACTGATCCGGCAACATGAAGTGAACCTTCAAATAGCCATGTTTTGCCACCACGGCAGGCACTTCCCGCATCTCCTTGCAATATCGGGCATAGACAGACACCATGTCAGCAGGCGAAATATCAGGTCGTACCCGCTGCCACATGGCCACACGGTCCCGGCCTACGCCCTCAATCCTTGAAATAATTGAATCCAGCTTTACAATCAGTTCCGGTTGACCGGTGTTACCTTTAAAGAACTTTGGCAGTAGTTCTTGCAGTTCATGACTGATTTGCTCACTGCGCAATGAGAGCATGATTTCTCCCACAATATCGCGGGAGTTCCCCTTAACTTTATCAATATATCCAGGCAGTACCGTCAGCAACATATCCACCAGACGCGGGCGGCAGTAATCGGCATCATTTTCATGACATGTCAGATAAGCATTCAAACT
The DNA here is from genome assembly GCA_037128595.1 of bacterium. Taxonomy (NCBI): domain Bacteria; species bacterium. The sequence goes on along the minus strand of JBAXWB010000023.1, from coordinate 49,864 downwards.
AGTACAGCGTTCCTGATAAAGCTCCATGCCGCAAACCGCCCGAATAGCCTGATAAAACGGTTTATCATTTATGCCGAAGATGTCCTTTACAACTCCTTGAAGCAACTCATCGTAGTTGCCACTTACCCCGGACGCCCACAAGCGGCCGGTATAGGCGATGGCCGGCATACTTTGCAACATGAACGTTATCCGTTTTGACCAGATGGTCATCCACCCGCCCAAAGGATGGTGGTTGGCACCATATTCGGTGAAGCTCTCGACATTGTGAATCGTGTACTCATCGGCCGGGCAGATGAAATAATCGAATCCAAGCCGGTCATAATGGGTAAGCGAATCGACCACAGCCCGATTATTGAAATGCCCCTTGGCCTTTTCCACCGCTGGCTGATATTGCCAGCAGGCCATGATAACGTCGCGCGGCAACGCTTCCAGCGCCTGCGGGTAATACTCGAACATATCGTCCCAGACAATCATCCGCTTGCCCAGTTTTCCCGTAACAATGCGACGAACCGCCAAAAGGTGCTTCGCAAAAAGATCCGCTTGTGTTTCGCCGTTTTGTAACCGGGCGCGACAAAGATCACAGCACCCGATATCCCAACTTTCGTCACAGCCGGCATGAAAGTACTTCGAGGGGAAAAGCTCGCAGATTTCAGTGAAATATGCTTCCAGAAACGTGTAGGTTGCTTCCAGGGAAGGACAGAAGACCTGTTTAAAACTGGAGCCGAAACGACCCTTGAATTCCCCCCTGTTTTCCGCCAGGGATTCCAGGCTTGAATGCTTGAGAAATAATTCGGCATGTCCCATTGCTGAAACGACCGGAATGATCTCAATATTTCTTACTCCGGCATAGCGGACAATCTCCTTCATCTGTTCCACCGAATAACTTTCCGCATCAGACGGAAACGGGAAAGTCGGCGTTCTGATCCGTCCTTCCAGGTAAAGCGCCAAGGTGTTGTAACCATTCACCGCGATGAAATCAATAAAGCCCTTGATGAAATCGAGGGTTTCCATCTGCCGGGCCAGATCGAGCTGAACGGCGCGAATTTTAAGATCAAATTTTTTCATAAGCAAACAAACCGCTCATCATTTCAACTCGTTATTTGTTCCAATAACATTGTGTACGTTCCGCCTGAGAGCGAAATGCTGTCAGCATGAATGGCTGATGTGATTTTTCCTGACGGGTCCCCTTTAGGAGTTTGCAGACGCCACCCCGAAGGCAGCGACAGATTTCCCGAACAGCCAGCCGGCACTCGCAACTCCAGGCGCACAGTCTCATCGCGCCGCCGCCAGGAAGCACTGACCAGGCCCTGCCGCGTCTCAATCTTCCCACTGGCAAACTGCAACCCTTGCGGAAACTGCGGCCTAAAGCAGATCTGCCCAAATCCGGGCTGTTCCGCAGCTGGCCGTAGGCCCGCCAGGTATTTCAGCATCCAAGCCGAGACGCTTGCCATCCAGGGATGATCATGTGAATTCATGCCGCTGCCGGTTTTAAGCGACCAATGTTCCCAGAGCGTGGTCGCCTGATGGGCTCGCATATAACCATAGCCCGGAAAGTCGGGCGCGGTGATCACGGCCAGCGCCAGGTCCGCCCGGCCTTCTTCTCCAAGCGTTTCCAGTAAATATTTGGTACCCAGAACACCGGTGCTTAAATGTCTCAGCCGCGATTCGATGTTCGCCACCAGTTTAGCAAAAACGGCACTGCGCAGATTTTCCGGAACCACGCCCAGATACAAGGCAAAGCTATTGGCAAACTGGCTACTGCCCGCCCCGTCCATATTTTTGGGGTTATCATTTGCATCCAAACCCAGTTTGGTTTGGGAGAACTGTTTCGCATTTCCATATTGGCTGGTCGCTGGATCAAAAAAGCTTTGATGAAATACAGTCCTTGTTTCCCGTTCCATTTTTTTCCAGCGTTCAGCTTCGACAGGCTGTCCGAGAATCCTGGCAACCCGCGCCGTGGTCCGGGCACTCAGCAGTAAAAATCCGGTATGCGTCAGTTGATGCGGTGTTTCCTCAATCGCCAGCCAGTCCCCACCAAAAATGGAATTATCAACGAAACGCGTCGGATACGACCGGTCGAGAAATTCCATGTAGCGCCGCATGCTATCCCAATGTTGCTCCAAGACCCGTATATCTCCTGTATGGAGATATACCTCCCACGGCACCAGAATGGTGGCGCAACCCCACGCGACATCCCCCCCCATCCGGGCCAGCGTATACGGCGTAGTGTCGCCCACTGCCCCATCCGCACGCTGGTCGTCACGTATATCCTGGAGCCATTTGCCATAGGTCGACGCAGCATCGAAATTACACAGCATCGCCTCGCAGACGAGATGCGCATCCGCCATCCAACCCTGTCGCTCATCACGCTGACAGCAGTCCGTCGGCAAACTGTGCAGGTTATTGAGCAGCGTCCACCGGCTTGCCTGTTGTGCCCAGTTGAGGACCTCGTTGGAGCACTCGAACTGTCCGATGGAAGCAACGTCGGTATGCACGACCCGCCCTTCAATCATGTTGAGATCCGGCCGGCCGGCATAACCGGTCATTTCAACAAAGCGGAACCCGTGATAGGTAAAACGGGGCTCCCAGATTTCTTCCCTTGCGCCCCCGGCGCAAATATAGCGATCCGTTACCCGGGCCGAGCGGTTGTTGGCTGTATTGAGCATGCCGTCCACAGCCTGCAAGCGCCCTGCCTGCCGGGCCTTCGTCTGCGCTTCATCCGTCCAGACCGTGCCATCATCAAAAATGCACTCCGCAAAACGGAGCGTGATTTGCTGGCCAGCCCCCCCTTTCACCCGCAATCGCACCCAACCGGCAATGTTCTGCCCCAGATCAAATACCCAGACCCCTTTTTGGGGTTCACACACGGCCACCGGCGCCACCGTTTCCGCCACACGAATGGGGGGCTGCATCTGGGCTGAAAGCGCAGGACGATATTCTGGAAAGGTCAACGCCTGAGGCCGATCCGAATCATCGAATTTCGAATCGAAAATCTCCGACCGTTCAAGCCGGGCATCATAGGTCTCCCCATGATACACGTGACTTTCAATAACGGGACTTTGCAGTACCCGCCATCGATCGTCACTGCAGAGAACCGTTTGTGACCCGTCCGGATGATCCACCTGCAGTTGCAGGATCACCGCTGGCTGCCAGCTCCAACCGCTGCCCAGCAGAAGGGTCACGACATTGACACCTTGTTTCAAGAGATCCGTCACATCCCATACGGAATAGAGGACGCGCTTTTCAAATGATGTCCACGCGGAATCCAGCACGGCATCACCCGCCTTCTGCTGGTTGAACCGCAACTCATACCATCCCCTGCTTCCGACATACACACGGGCCCGGACAATGGGCTTATTGATTTCAACCAGGCGTCGCAGAAGATTCCCGTCCCCCTGGTTATGCCGTGGTTCATCGACATGAATGATCCCGTCGGTCAGGCAATCGGCATGCCAGTCATAGGTCCCGGCACGGACGCTGGACACCAGTTGATTGGACACGGATACCGACTTACCGAGCGCCAAATTCGTGCCGCCCATGAAAATCTGGAACTCATCCAGTGCCAGTAATCGCGCTCCTTTTCCGGCGTTGAAAGGCGTGATCACCGTCAACCGCACAAAACGCCCCTGAGCCGGGACTAATGGCCTGACTTCAACAGGATTGAGCCCTGGGTTGGCGATGTCCTGGTCTGTCATGTATACCAATCGTGCGGCCGATCCATCCATGTGATCAGAAGTTTCGATGCGGAACGATACCGGAAAGCCAAATCCAGGCCCTGCCGACTCACCTTGTTCCCGGTAATAACAGGGAAACAGGACAATACGATCGAACGTTTCATTCCGCCCCAGATCAATCTGCACCCAGAACTCACCCGCTTGATCTGCCTTCAAAACCGCACTGTGATAGCCGCGCCCCCCCGTTCCGCAATATTTGGGCGCCATAAATACGCCCTGCCAATCAGAGGCCGACAGCAGGCCCATCTCGAACCAGGCGATTTCGCTGACCCGGTGCAGGCCCTGTTCATTCCAGGTCTGAACCTGCCAGTACACCCGTTGCCCGGATTTGAGCGTTTTACCGCCATAGGGGACGAAGCACGAATCCGGACGCTCCACCCGCCCGCTGTCCCAGACATCGACCTGCTCACGACGACGCAATAGCCCCTCATCACTGGCGGCTAGAAGACGATACGCACGCTGGCCCCCTGCCCCATCCTGCGACCACGAAAAGCGAGGCAGGACATCGATCCCCAACGGATTGACGGCATGCTCGGTTTTCAGCTTATCCTGTTCGTCCATATGGCTAATCCCTCATTCACCGAATCGATTGGACTTCGATGGTGTGCTTAATGACAGGAAGCGCCAGGTAGGTTTCCCGCTCCATACGATCATGATAATTCATGAGTGAAATCTTGAGTTGCGTCAGCGCTTGCTGCACCGCTGCATCCTTTTCCAGCTTTTCCAAATCCACTGAATTGAGCCAACAGCCCGATATGTACTTTTGAATCGCGTGGTTTTCAGTTTCCTGCTTGGCGTATATTGCTGAAAGGAACCGCTGAAATTCCACGTCGAAGGGCGTCTTGGAAAATTCCTCCACAAGATTGATTCCCGCCTCAAGATTGACCCTTTCGAATTCCCTCGCCTCACCTCCCCAGATAATCCTCGCCCGCTGGGTGTCGAGATTCTTCACCCGAAGGGTCAGGCGATTCAGATCCCGGTTGAACGGTATAAACGGCAGGATGCTGCGCGTGCTGGTTGGTGATTTCGGATCCGGGTCAAAGCAAAAAGGATAGCGCGAACTGGCGATTTCCACCTTGCTTGTCGCACTCTGGCAGATGACATGACCTTCGGATGCCTCCGCTTTCCCCTTCAGATCAATGGTAATATCGCCGATTGTCCCGTCACACCCCAGGGCCTTGAGGAACGCGTACGCCATGATGAGGCCGCCATTGGCCCGGGGGTGCACGCCATCGCGGCCACAGACATCGTAATCATCGCCGAGTGATGATTTCGCCCGCTTCATGGTCTCCATCATGGGGGTGTGCAAATCAACAAACGAACACCGAAGCTCTGCCGCCAGAGACCGTCCAAGTTCGGTGAGCGAACCCAATGTCGAATTATAGACCTCGGCTACGTTAGTCGACCCCTGCAAGTCCGGGATGGGCCGAGAATAGAACTTCGTATCCACCGCGCCCGGAGAAGCGACGACAATGGACTGCACGCCTTGCTCCCGCAACACCTGCAGCGACTGCCTCAAGCTTCGCTCATAATTGACGCGGGTGTAGTCACTGAACGGTTTGTAAAAGCCGTCATTCATTCCAAAAGCTAATGTGACCCATGTCGGCTTGAACAATGAAATATCACGATTCATGCCGACTGATGTCAGCCACGTCGCACCGGACCAGCCGTAGGTGTAAAAACTGAGATCCTTACGCCCGGCACACGCCACCAGATAGGCTTCGATAACCCTGCTATAGAGATGGCCGTAAGTAATCGAATCTCCCACAATGGCGATCCGCGCCCCTTGGGGAAGGGAGGAGATTTTCGCTTGCGCCAGGGTATCTAAGGGGCTATTCGTCTTCGATACGATTTCATTGTCCCCATTCATTCCAGGCACCGCCCCTGGAAATAAGCAGACCAACGAAAGCACAACGCATACCACCCGTGTGAATGTCGCGGTTGACACGAATCCTCCCTTAACATTGCCTAGGTTCACAATTTTAGTCAGTTTCAACTGTCTCTCTTTCTTGTTTTAATTTAATCGATCTGAACGCACATCGGTTCGCCCTGCAGAACCGTCACAGGCCAGAGCCGACTGCCTGCATGAATCTGCACATTCTTGACATTTCCCGCAGTGGTCCAATCCGTATTCAAGAGCCATAAATGCTGGTGACCTTCCTTCCGGAAAAGATACCAGGCGACGTCGGTCGAGGGGTCCTCCACCCAGATCTTCCCGCGCGCTTCCGTTGCAAGGGATTTGCATAGTTCTGCCATCAATGGCTGCAAGCCGGGCGACCCCGGGAACGCCTGCAACGTCAGCAAACGGGCGACTCCTTTGCCTACTCGATTTTCTACGAGAACCGGTTGCCCTCGTTGGTCCCGCGCAAGAACCTGTGCCCCCGCTAGTTTGAGGCGGGTATTATTGATTTTCGCGCTCAGCCGGATCAATTTCGGCAGCAGGATATTATCCTCATCGCCACGCACTTCCTGGGCGAAGCCTCCCTGCTTGAGCAGTTTTACTCCAAAAAGTTCCTGCACTTCACCTCCGAAAATCCATTCCGGATGAGCCATCTCGCGCAGGTATTCGCGATCCACACGCGTGGAGAGTTGCGGAGCGGTCATCAGGAGGGTTCCTCCACTTTTGACAAAAGTCAGCAACTTGCGATAAAGCGGCGCCTCCATGGAGTTCCATCCGGGGAAAATAATCGTCCGGTATTTCCGCCAGGACTGCGCCGGGGAGGTGCTGGAAATAATATCAAACTGGCCCAGTGGCGTTCCGGAATGCCAAAGGCGGACATCCTCGCTTTCGGCCGGAAAGTCCGGAATCAGAGCGCCTGGCAGTAAGACCCGAAGCAATTTCCAGCCTGCCTCCGGATCGGAAGGATGCCACGCTGCGTCCGTTCCCCCGAAATTCTGCCAGACCTTTTGTTCGCCGATCTTCGGGAACGAGGTCGGGAAAGGGAATTCATATCGCCCGGTCATCATGGCCAATGGGACCTCCGGTGTTCCCGGGTCACCGTGCTGTGACAAGAACCGGTTGTAGCGAGCCAAAAGGGCCCGGCGTCCGCGGCAAAACCGGCTATGTTTCGAATAGGGCCTGATCCCATGAATCATCGCAAGGGCGCTTTCTTCGTCGTAGAGGTGCTTGACGCCGTGCAGGTAACAGGTATGGAGCGAGACCTGATAAAGCCGCTCCGTCGCCAGTGACGGCGGGAAGTTGAGGCATCCGCCAGCAAAATGAACCCCGAATCCCTCTTTTTTGAAGGTGCCATTTGCACCCCGCGCCTCGGCCAGCAGGATTCCATTATGCACACCCCAATTTACTTGAGGAAGCACCCGGTCCACTCCGGCCTGGTAATTCAAAGCGGCTAATAACTGGGACTCGCCGACAGTCACTTGGGTCTGGGGACTGGCCTGTTTGATGTAGCGAACCAGCCAACGCGCGTAGCGCATGTAGTTTTCATGGGCGGTCCGCATGGTCGGCTGATTTTCATTCCTGATCTGGCCTGAGGCATATTGGTGCGGACAATGGGAAATCTCATGGGAGAAGTGCCCCAGGAAAAGTGGACCGGCTTTCTCCTGCAAGCGGCGGGTTCCCTCCATCTCATCGAACAGATAGCTGAAATGGATTCCCTTCTGCGTGAAGATGCGGACCCACTCGTCCAGATCCACGGCATGAATCAAACTTCCCTCCGGGCGGAGCAGGACATAGTTGCAGTGCTGACCATCGCTGATATCGACAAGCAGGCGCTTGAATTCTGCCGCATTTTCAGGCGCCACCACATTGGTGTCGAAGCCGGTGTAGTATCCGCGCGGCAAAACAAGCTCCGGTAAACGAACGCCGAACAGGGCGTCCTGAAGGGGTTCCTCATGCCATTCCGCCTTCACCAGCAAAAGATGAAAACAATGGTCATGGTTGCGGATGGTTAAATGGTTTTTACCCCTCTTCACGAGACGCGGAGGGACTTCCAGCGTGATTTCCTCCAACTTCTGATCGGAGCGGAAAAAGGAGAAGTATCGATCTGTCACGCCCAAAGAATGGCCGTTGATAAGAACTTCATACCGCATCGTCCGGCAGGAACGTCCCCGCCGGGCATCCTGCTTGGCATAAGGCGGCCCCAACATCATATACAGGACTAAATAGGATTTACGGCCGGCTTCCTTCCAGGAATATGAGGCGGAGATTTCCTGCAGTTGTCCAATCCAGGCCGGCTCGCGGTCAAAGTAGCGGTAAAAGCAACGGGCCCCATGAAACGCCTGCGGTTCCAGGGTCAGGATTGGTTTGGGAGGACACGCTTCTGGCAGCGGATCGTTTACAAAACCGAGCTCCATGGGGTCGACCCCATCGTTCCAGGCCCGCACGGACAACAACCGGTACTTGGGCCCGAACGGCCATTCCAGGAAACGCTGCCGGTGGATTTGATCCAGCGTGAAGGCGATTTTTCCCCAGGGAAACATCAGCCGAAACTTCATATCCGGCTTACCCGACACGGTTAGGGAAAGACCGTAAATCTGGTTCCTGGACTCGGCCTGCCAGCCAGCGGTCCGTATTTCACTGAGAGATGTTTCCGTAACCCATCCCCCGCCCGGCTTTACATCCTTGCGGTAAAACTCCTGACGCAGGACTTTTCCGCCACTCACCGCGAGGCGAACGCCGGCATCATAGGCCTCGTCATGCGAAGGATGCGCATCGTGCAAAGCAGGGATCAGCGATCCCCACTCGATCCGAATGATTTCAGTTTTCATAGAAACTTCAGGGACCTGCCTTTTGAAATCTTTGAATTACCTCTTCAGAGGTAAGCGCTTTGGAATACAAACGGAACGGCCCCAGATCGCCGGTATACCAGTAGGCTTCACGCAAATAACATCCGAAAAAGAATTCCCACTGGTAGGCAAAGAAGTTAAACCCCGGTCCGGAAGCGTCATATTCTGCTTCACCGGACTTCTTCCCGTTGACATACAGGATCACCTTGCCGTCGCCATGGGTGATCACAAAATGCAACCACTGATCGAGGGGCACTGACAAGGAAAGGCTGATCTTATTACCGTGAAACAGGTTATTCTGCCACACGAAAAGGCATGTATTAGACTTGGCGTTGAACGCTTCGAAACACGCCCTCGGATTATCCCGATAGTGAAACACCATTCCCCGGCCTTCCTCTTTTCGGGCCGGCAGATGCGGTCGCGCCCAAAACTCGTAAGCGAACCTCTTAAGCGGAAAAATCGGTTTATAGGTATCGTTCCCCGTGGTGCCAGGCGGCGAATCGCTCGGTTCGAGCACCGCCTTTAGCGGAAGACGCCCCATGCTATTGGAACCATTAAACGAGATGAACCTCCGGTCGTCCTTCTCCTGCTCCCACTGCACATTGGTCAGTTGCAACGCGTGCCCATTGCGGCTTTCGTCATAAACCGCCTTGCCGGGCTTGACGTTCATCGGTAAGTCAATCAGCACCTCTTTGTTCGGCTCAAACCCTGAGGGTACAGGGAAATTCGTGACCTCCGGATTTTCCCCCTCTTTGAGGGCGCTAAAAGCCACGTCGTCCAGCCATACGGTTCCCGGTCCGTCCGCTTCAAAAATCACATCCGTGCAATCGCGTTGCGCCGGAGCGGTGGTAATGAACGAGAATGGGGTCCAGTCCTGGTCGCCCAAGCCACCCATATAGAATGCTTCGATTGGCTTTTTATCGTAGGCATACTTGACCTTCAACTCTGCTCCCCGTCCCCGCAAACCTTTGGTCTTAAACCAACCGCGCACCCACCAGCGCTTGGCATTCTGCTCGATGATGTACTGGTACATGTGCAGCGCGGCCTTGTCCGGCCCGTCAATGCGCAGGGAGGCCCGATCGCCATGCCCCGTGGTCTCGTCGAGCACCCCACCGCCCCAGACCATCGTGGCGCCCGGATCCCGCCAGGTCGTCGTCTTGCTGAAAGAAGTGCCGCGCGGATCAAAGGGAATAAGTTTCGTGGCATCCTTAGCCATGGCGTCCGGCAGCTGGGACTGGGCAAACAGTTTATCCGCTTCGTCCGGCGGGAGGGCCGTCAACGTCATGTTCAGCGCGCGCTCGGTTCCGGGCGGCAGGGTGATGCCGTCCCCCACCTCCGCGTGATGATAGTCATAGCCCCAGGTGCACTGCGAAATGACGAACCCGCGGTTCTTGGTTTGCTCCCAGCCAATCTCAGTTTCAAAAGCCGGGCAGGCCGCCGGATCAGGATAGAGAAAATCCTTGAACTTCCCCCACGCCATCTTCGGGTTGTTGTAGGCCTCAAGGAAATCCACAATGGGATACCGCCGCCAGGCATCCCCGACGCCCTGATAAACATTCCACCGGTGCCCGGCCGAGTTCCAGCGGTGTATGACTTCCGGGCCGGCGGTCCGATTGTTGTAGCACAGCGGATCCAACCACTCGAACGAGCTCAAATTTACCAGCGGCTGGTCGCCGACCTTCATTTTTCCCCGATATTCGTAGCGGTAAACCCCGCGCGTGGCATCGAATCGAACCGTGACCGTGTAATCCGTGTGGGCCACACCCGGCTTCTCGGTCGCAAACGAAAAGGTGAGGGTCTCCCCGCCCCCCTCAATCTTAAACGCGTCGGGGAACTTCCCAACCAGCGGCAGCAACCCGATCTCGCTAAGGGCGGGGCCGATCGCCGTGTAATAGGTCGGTCGCCAGCCGGGTTTCAGCTTCACCGCCTCGTGCGTCAGAGTCTTGTCCCGCGGATTCTGGTGAAAGTAACTGATCGGTTCATTCCCATCGTAGAGGACAGGCCCCGCGCCAGAAACGAAATGGAAATCGGGTTTGTGGGGTGGCATCGCGGCAGACTCGGCCTTAACTTTTTCAAGGGAGAAACTCTCGATCGACGTCGTGCTCTGGTAAACCGCCAGCCCCGCCTGACCTCCGGTATGCGGCAGGGTTCGATCCCAATAATCCAGCACCGCTTTACCCTCTAAGGACACCTGAAAATGTGCGCCGCGGGCCGTGATTTCCAAAGTATGCGGCTCGTTCACCGTCACCGCGCAGGGAACGATCTGAAGAAAGGCACCCGTGGAGTCCCACAGGGCGAGCTGCCCGCGCGTAGCGGAAACCTGAACGCGGTAAAAGTTCAAAGGGTCTTTGAACCGCAGCACCACACCCAAGTCCCAGCCCGGCTGATTTTCCCCCCAATAGAAACTCCAGCGGGAACAGCCGCCCGGCAGAGAAAAAGGCGTGCCTGCGCTCTTTTGCACCGTGAATTTCAAGGTGACTTTCTGGCCCCCCCCCTGGTCCCCCGGCAGAAGCCGCGTACTCCATTGCGCACCAGCACCTACGGCTGCCAGAATCCCCTCCTTTTCCGTCCACGTACCGGTCGATTCTTCTGGCGCAAGATATTGAAGTGAACGGGATTCCGCCCATTTACCCAAAGGCACCGTGGACCAGTTGTCAGCTTGGCTTGGGGCCGCAAAACAAATGGCTAACCCAACGAAAATCACTCGTGCAACAATCTGATACCTTTTCATAAATCTCCATTTCCAGTTAACTTCCAACAAAGGCGAACCGGACCGAACAAGCCGGACGGTAGCGGCTTGGGGCCGAACAGATTCTCGGGGGTGTTGATCACCCGCACCTCGAGTTGAACCTCGGTTCCGCCGGCCATCTCCGGCAGGGTGAAGCGCCAGGGCGGATTGACCCGTACCCCGAGTGAGTGGCCGTTGATGAAAACAACAGCGGAATTGGCAAGCCGGCCGAGATCAAGAATCGACATCCGTGCCTCGCCCCAATCAGGCAAACGCAGTGTCTTCCGGTAGATGCCTTCGCCCGCAAAGCAGGGAAAGCCCTGTCGGGTCCAGTCGCCTGTGTCTAACTGGTCGATGGGCGGCGTCAGGCTCGGCCTGGCACGTTGGGGGCTCACCGTAAAGGCCCCAGCCAGATACGGATTCCATAGACGGTGGTCGTTTTCAAGAAAGATGCCACCCGTCTCAAATACCACGCGGTTCAACCCAGGCCGCAGCAGCGCGGCAACATCGGCTTCGAAAATCCAGTGGTCGAGGATGGTGCCAGGATGGAACGGTCCGGCCAGTTGCTCGTTGACCCACACTTTAAGCCGGCTGGAATAGCGCTGGCAAATCAACTCCGCCCGTGTCATCTCATGATCCACCAGGAGCCATACCGGACCACTGAGTTCGCACGCGTGTAAGGTGAACGCGTGGCGCTCCTTGCATTCGGCATACTGGATAGCCCCGTTCCGGAGTGGCAGGATATTGGGTTTATTGGTGGTAAAGGCCCAGGGGCCACTCAGTGCGAGGGTCTGCTCCGGCATGGACGCACCTGCCGCTGGCACCACCGGATACGGGGGGGCGGCGGCGGTGGAATCTGCAACAAACACGACGGTCTCCGCCGCTTCGAGATCGAGCCGGAAACGGCCATGGTCCGCCGTGACCGTAGTGGTGGCCGGGGTCGATTGTTCCAAATCAAGACGGAGCAGTGGCCGCGGATCACGAATCGTGACACCAAGGTTTCGCTGAGGCTTCGCGGAGCAGTTGTGCAGAAGATAGAAGCGCCTGCCCCATTTCTCCCAGACGCGCGAGATCACCTGGCAATGTGAATTCCGGACCTCAAGCGGTTGCGGCACCAGCGCACGCAGCCGGACATCGAGGCGCTGCCAGAGTTCCGGCGGCGCAGGCACCGCCTCGTCCGCCGGCACGAACAGCTCAAACGGAAGATCGCCGGCAGCCAGATCAGTGAGCACCCCGGTGACCGGATCATAGACCGCATCAGGTCGCTCGTACAAGCAGAGCACCGAACCACCGTTCTGTGCAAACTGCCGCAGGGTTTCGAGCGTACGCTGCTCGATGACGCGAATAGCCAGCAGGATTACGCACCGAACTGTGCAAGTCGACTTGCCCTTACGGGTGGGCACCCGAAGCGTGCCTTCCGCCACAGTGGCCTGCTGAAGCACGTCCTCAGGCAGGATTTCATGCACCACCTGCCGGTACAGCAGTTCGTTCACGAGATCGCGGAAGGTGGCTTCGACCCGATCGACCACGGCTCCAAGATCGGTGGCATCGGGTTTCGTTTTCGACGCACCCAGTTCGAGGTGGGCTTGGAGTGTCGTCGTCGGGTGTAGCACTGCGACTTCGGCCACACTCTCCCATCCGGCGGTGAGGAAAGAGAGGCGGCTTGCCCAGTCGGTCCAAGCCCGGCTGTAGTCCCACATCGGGTTGTGCAAGTGATCCGGCGTACACTCCCATTTACGATTGCCGGCAATGGAGTAGTACAAACCATGCGGCACAAACAGATCGGCGCCGAGTGCGGACAGGAAGCCGACAATACGACGAACCTCACCCAAGTCCAGCCGCCAGCCGGAAGCGAGCCCGAAACTTTCGCACATAACCCGGGGTGAGTCATAAAAGAGCGCCGCCGATGCCGTGTTCCGGATGCAGGCGGTGAGGCTCTCCGCCCCCGCGATGCCGCGCGGGTATTCGAACAGCGAGCCCCCTTTGGTTTTCGGCCCAAGTTGATCGACGGCGTTCAGCGACTGGTGCTTCATCACCGCGAAGTAATCGCCAATCTGGCGGATATGTTCGCCCATTCCATCCTCAAGGCAGTAATGGCCGGTACTGAAAATGCGGGCATCGTCGCATACCGTGCGGATGGCTCCAACAAAAATACGGATGAACTCATCACCGAGGAAGCGCCAGAAACGCAGGCGGCTTGCCCGTGCTGCGGGTCCGGACAGGAACAGCCAGGGAAGCAGCGGCTCGATCCGCGAGCCTTCTGCCGTCAGGAAGCGCTGATCGAATTCGCGGCTCCAGGGAATGGCACGCCGGATATGACCAAAATGGGCGCAGGCGTTGTCGGTAAATATGCCGCGTACCTGTTCGCCCAGATCCGCGCCAAAACGTTCACGGTACCAGCCATGCGTTTGCCGGATAAAGGCGCCAGCCACTTCGGGATCAAGATAATCGGGGTAGCTCTCAAATAAAATACCCGGGCCAGGTTGATAGAGATGCTCGACAAGCACGAGCACCACAGCATCGCCCGCAAACGGGTTTCGCCATTCCAGGTGCTGGCCTGTGAGTTGCGGCAGCAGGTTGATCGGCTCAGCGGGCGGTGATGATGGCGTGGCGGGAACGGCAAATGTGTAACGCGGAGCCTGCGCCAGCTCCAGCCTGACCGTGGCGCCGGGGGCGACACGCTCTTCGACCGACACCACCAGTGACCGCATCGAGCGACCGGGGAACTGCTCCAGGATTTTTCCGCCAGCAATACCGCTGGGATAATGGTTTTCATCGTAAAGCCAGGTGTCCAATCCCTGCTTTTTTGCTTCGTCAATCGCCACGCGCAGCGCGTCTTCCCACTCCTGTTCGAGATAGCGGGAACGCAGGCCGTCACGGCCATGGAACATGAAACCGCCGTACCCCTTATCCGCCATTTCCCGGATCTGGAGTCGGAGTTCGTCCGGCTGCAGAAAATGATTCATGAACCAGAAACTGACCGGGCGGAACTCGGCGGGGACATTTTCAAGCGCGTTTATGAGCTGTGCTGTTTCCATTTTGTACTCTTAGTCTATGATTCGGTCTATGAAAACCCGTGATTAATGGCTTGTGAGACTTGTCAGGCACCGCACGCGAAAGCCGATATTGTCGGCCACGCGGGTCGGGGGTGCGCTATAGCGGGCGGCGAGGTTACACATGCGGAAATCGTTATCCCAGCCGCCGCCGACGATGATGCGGTTCTCGCCTTTCTCCGCTGCGGCGGCACTGGAGGACGGCGCCACAGAGCTTGGGGACTGATCCTGACCGGCAGACCAAGAATCCTGGACCCATTCCCAAACATTGCCGAGCACATCATAGAGCCCCCAGGCATTCGGATTCTTTTTCCCGACCGGCTGAACCCCCTTGGGCAAGGCATTCGCATAGATGTCCCGGCATACCGCCACCTCGGAAACCCGCATCTCGTCATCATTGCCGTAAGGAAACAAAAACTCGCTCCCCGCACGAGCCGCGTACTGCCACTCCCGCTCCGTTGGAAGCGAATAGGCCCGGCCGGCGGCCTTCTCGGCAGGCATTTCCGAGAGCTTCCGGCAGAACTCCAGGGCATCGTTCCAGCTCACCCGATTCACCGGGCAATACTTGGAAGACTTTCCAGCGGATGGATTCGCCCCCATAACCTTCCGGTACTGGGCCTGGGTGACTTCGGTAACCCCGAGATAGAATTCCCGCTCGATCTTCACTGTGAACCCTTTGGGTTTTGGAAAGAGAAACGCCGGCTTAATCTCGCGCCCATAACAGAGATAACTGCCGGAGGGGATGCCAACCAATTCCATGCCAATGGAGTTGGTAAACCGCTTCAAGGCCGGCGGCGTCTGCGTCGTTGAAACGATCGCGCGGGCCTTGTTCTCCTCAGCCGACAACCCCATGACGCCAGCACTCAGCAGTATTATCATGCTAATTAATCGCAATTTCATTTTTCCTCCTTGATGGTGAATTTCTGGCGGCCGCCGGGCGACAGAATTGCGGTATCAGGCAGTTTGCCTCGAAGGCTCCAGCCGGCATTCCAGGCAAAGGTCGCCGCCCGCGGCTTGTCCGTGGGATTGTTGACATCAATGATCCATTCCCCATTGGCCATCCGGACGGCATCGTACCAGAGTTCCGGATCTGAACAGGAAATCGGGTGCCCGCAGAAAAATTCCGTTCCGTGTTTGCCTCGCCAGAGCACCACCCTACCCACTCCGTCCGGATCCACCCCGATCGGGCGGACCCGATTAGTGCCGATTTCATGCCAGTAGGCGGTCCGCCGGGTAGTCAGTCCCCGTACTTCCAGTGGGATCCACTCACACGGAACTGACCTGAGGTCTTCCGCTTTGAGCGTAACTGCGCCTTCTGCGGCAATAAAGGTGTAAGGAAACCGATTGGTTACAAGTGCGCCAATGCCTGCTTTAAGACCTGAAGGTGCCAGCAACTCATTGATCGCGACCTCCGAGGGCGGTCCGCTCAAGGCGTACACTTCCCAACGGTAGGCGGTGCCCTTTTCCGCTTTCGCGTCGGCCACCGGCCAGCCAACATCCAGAGTGGCCTTGCCATTCGACGCCGAGAGTTTATAGGTCAGTCCTTTGCCTGTAACCAGCCAGCAAGCGCCGGTTTTTCCAGTTTCCGAGGTAAGGGCGAACAGGCCACTTTCCGGCACGTCGCCCGTCTGTTCCAAGGGTGGGGCGCCTTTCACGGGCAGGGATCCGCTCAACCGCTTGCCGCTGATCCGGAAGTCATAGGAACCTTGGCCGTTCACATAGTCCCGGGTTTCCCGCAGGGCTGAGACCCACGGTTCCTGAAACGTGACAGGAGCCGTCAGGATAACCTCACTGGCGGAATGCCCGATCCGCTTCCAATCAGGCAAACCAATCGTCCATTGATTGGGAATCCCGCGGTTCTCGGGATAGAAGGGTTCAAGCGGTTTGGGGAAATCCCAAATGGTATCGATCGCCCCGGGGAAATACTCTTCAAGATAAAATATCGAGCCGCCGAAATCGCCACGCCAGCGGTAGTCAGTCTTGGAAATGGTCATCTCCTCCATCGGCCAGGTGCGATAATAGGTCGTCCATGGTTTACCGAAACCATAGCCGAAGGCGCCTGCCGTCTCTATACGTGTATCGAGGTTAACTTTCAACGCCAACACGTCCGCAGAAATGACCGGACGCGCCCAACGTGCCATCAACATGGTTTCCCGGCCCTGCTGGGTGGTGTAGGGCCCCGGATGGGTATACCAGGCGCCCTGCCCTTGGTTGCCAGTCCCGAAGTTGCAGCGATCGGCGCAAAGATAATGACGATTCAGCCAGTTCTCGGTCTGGATTTCCGGGGAGACGGCAATCCCACCCGCCTGATCCTTGACGACCAGCACCAGATGGCGTGATTGACCATTGCTCAAGTCCAAGGTGGCCTCAAACTGTTTCTTGCCGTCCGGGAGAAACCGCCGATACACCCCCTGATCACCATCATAGACCACGATTTCCTTCAGCCCGACCGGAGATTGTGCCGCCAGGCGGATCCGGTACCGGTAATTATCGATGGCAAAAAAATCCTCCTCGCGGCGCGCCACATCCCATCGAGGAATGACATAAGAGTAGGTTTGACTGGAACTCCAATTCAAGATTTGCGGGCCGGTCGTGGCACAGATGGCGGAGGCTCGTCCGCCATAGCAGTAGGTTCCGCCGGTATCGATGGCTGACCCGATATTTTTCTTCCCGCCCAAGGTGGTCACAAACGGCCCCCCGCGTTTCACCACGCCGGCAATCTCGGAAGGATCCGACATCAGGGACAGCGCCATCGGGCTGATCACCAGCTTCTGGCTCTGCAGGCGGAGAAAGACCGGCAGCGTGTCCTTAATATCATCAATGACGCCCTTCCGGTCCCGTGTAAATATCGACATGGACCCGAAAGCCCGGTGCGCCCAGGCTGGCGTCAAGTTGCTCTGGTGCGAAAAGAAACCCAGGGTCATCAGAGTACGCAAGGGAAACGGTTGCTCGTAGGCGAGCCACAGTATAAGTGGACCGGCCTCACTGCTGGGAACATTGCGGCTGGTTTGAATAAACCGCCGATCCCGGGTCAGGATGTTCTCTTCAACCAGCCAGAGCCAATGACGATTGAAGAAATACCCCCGGGTGAAGTTTTCATGTTCAAATTCCATGCCTGGGTACGCGGTAAATTGATCGTCTGAAAGAGCGGCACACTCCGCCTTGAGCTTCTCCCACTTCCCGGCATTCATCTTGCCCATGTCTTCCATGAAAATAATAAAATCCAATCCAGAGGCCTTGGCGGCAGTCACCCACTCGGCCACCGTTCCGCTGCCGGAGGAATACGCACTGTGCGCTCCCGCCAGTCCGCGGGGTACCGGAGGAACCATCTCGACCAGCTTTTCGCCTCCCATAGGGGTGGCGGTGGGCAGGAGCGAATCCGCCCCGGGAATAGACGGAGCCAGTCCCGTTTCAGTTGCCTGCTTCCAGTCAACCGATTCAGGAGCCCTCACCGGCTTCCTGAACAACTGCTCCCGCACGGTCTTGGCGCCCCCCAATGCTGTTCCCGCCAGAGAGGGTTCCGCCAGCCAGCCGTACACGTTGTTCAACAGTGTCCAGCCGTCACTGGGTCGATCCTTGAATCCCCGATGGAGCATAACCCCGCCTTGCGCAGGAATATAGGGACTCCAGAACAGATCCTGAGGATTCACCGAAAAAATCGCCAGTCGGCCCTGGCCCCTGGCCCGCACTGCCAACAAGGGGAGCCGCCCCCCGGGTTGCCCTTGCGGCAGGACAAAGTCGCCATACGTCGCCTTGAATGCCGAGCTCAGGATAGTATCCCGCTCAAAAGGCGATTCCGCCCAACTCACGGCTCGACTGCCCGAGCCGGTGAAAACCAACGGAGTCCAGTTCCCGTCCAATGTCAAAGGGGCAGATAATGCCGTATAATGGGCAGATGGGCCGGAGCGGTGCCACAGGGTCTTCACTCCGCGCGTGATGGGGGACTCAGCAATTTCACTGGTCCAGATATACTCGGGCGCCCCGGGCCACTTACACCAATCCACCACTTGCCGCCGTTCCGGATCCTCGACGCCCTGAAAATAGATGGTCGCCCCCAAGCGCTGCAACCATTTGAGAAATTCCCGACCCTCGAGCGGCTTCTCAACACGACACGAGGGGACAACCAGCACCCCTCCCCCTTGCTCCATGAACGACTCCAGTTTGGGCAGAAGATCCGTATCAAAATGAGGAGGGAGACCGGCCAATAGGACGATGTTGTATCGCTGTAGTTCCTTAACCGTCGGACTCTTGTCGCGCGGACACATACCCACTTCATACCCAGCGTCCAGCATCTCCTGCAAGGTCAGGGGATTCCAGTAGTTACGACCACCGCGTTCGTTATCAATGATCAGGATCGCGGGCTTCTGTGCATTGCCGGCAAGCAGGGACGGAACCAAAAAGGTAACCAAAGACATCATCGCTATAAAACAAATCCTGATCATTTTGAATTCTCCAATAAGTATTTTCCAAAATCCTTAAGCCTCACCTCGTGGCTCGGCAGACGCCGCTGAAAGCTTGCCCAATCCCGCTGGCCAACCGCGGACCAATTCAATTCGGCCAGGGCCAGGAGCCGCGGGAAAGTCTGTCGATCGACATTTTCGGGGCGCTGCCCCCAGACCGGGGCGTGAGCACCCAGAATGTGCTTTCGTTTGTCCTCGGGGAGTTGATCCGGGACCGGCTCAAATCCATAGACTTTGTCCAGAGGAGTCTTAACCATGTCATAGTCAAAATACAGATGGCTGCACGAGGAGTTAATGACCTCGTGCCCGTTTTCGATGGCGTCCACAATGGGATTTCCCGGCACATCGGTTTGCTCATATTCATCTTGCTCACCGCAGGGATGCCACTGATGCACCACCGCGCCAGCCGGGTATTTGCCGCCCCAGGCCAGCGTGTCCCACATGATCGGAATACGCCCCTTCGCAACGACAAACTTGGCCATCCGCCGCATCCCGTAGCGATAGAGCAGGTACTTCTTGGGATCGCCTTTAGCATTGCGGTGCAGCGCGGCAATCTCTGGCGAATCTTCGTGAGCCAGCGTGGCTTGCCGCGCCTGACACAGCGGACACTGTGACCACGTGTTGCCGAGATATTCATCCCCGCCAATATGAATCCAGGGTGAGGGGAAAAGATCCATGACTTCCGTCAGCACCGTCTCAAGAAATTCAAACGTCTTCTCGCTCCCCATGCAATACTCGGCCGCAATCAGGTTCTGATCCGGCCAGGTGGTGCAACCGGGCTCGACTTCCGGCCATTGCTTCCAATCCGGCTTCGCCTTGCGCCAGGGGTTGTTCGGACAAAGTAAATCGCGCATGGCCAATTGCGAGTTGATCGAATGGGCCGGCATCTCAATCTCGGGGACTACGACCACATATCGACTCGTGGCATAGGCCACAATCTCCCGGATATCTTCCTGGCTATAGACGCCCCGTGACTTTTGAACATCAGCCTGCCAAAGCCAGCGATCCGTCTCGGTCAACTGCGGATACTGCTTGATCTCAAGGGTCCAAGCGTCGTTGTCCGTCAGGTGCAAATGCAGCCGGTTCATTTTGTAGTAGGCCAGCAGATCGATGTAGCGCTTGACGAAATCTTTGGACAGAAACTGGCGGGCCGTATCCAGCATCAGCCCTCGCCAAGGGAATCTCGGCTGATCCTGGATGGAAAGACAAGGGATGTACCAAACCTCGGATTGCAGCAGTTGGCGCAGGGTCTGGCAGGCATAAAAAGCACCGGCCGGTTTGGAGGCTCGGATCAGGATCCGGTCAGGATGGATATCGAGTTCATAGCCCTCTTCGCCCAAGTTGGCATCGCCCGTGGAGAAGTGGATGAACGAGGTTGCTCCCGCGAGCGGCTCGGATTTCTGCACTTTGAGTGTGCCCCCTATCGCTGGCGACAGCACCTCGGAGAGGTACTGTGCCAACGGCAAGAATGGCGCATCGGCAGAAATGGAGGTACTCGCCTCCACAACAAACCGACCAATACCAGGCCGTAGGTGAGTTGGTGCAGGAATCACATCTGTATTCATTTGAACTCCAGCAGAAAGACGCATCCTTCCTCGGGCTTTTCCAAAATAATATTTGACCCGTCGCGCATCAGAGGCGTTGAGGGTGGCGTTAGGTCGTGGGTCCTATCAATGACGCTGACCTCACAGTTCTTTGCCGCGACATCCACGCCTGCCATATCCATCTTGATCCTGCACTTGCCGGTGAAATTGCAGGAAACCAGTACGGCTAACGAACCGTGATCGTTGAGCCCGGCCAGAACTTTTACGAACTCGTTCCCTTTGTCGTCAACAGCGGTTGCTTTCACCCTGTTGGCATATTTGGTGATCCTGTTGAAGGCACTGAGCGCGTAATAACATTTCTTCTTCCCGCCATAGGTATCGAATATCCCAAAGTACGCCATCGCACTGCTGGTGTAGAAGTTGGCCATGTCGGCGGGCGTATCCTGGAGTCCGCTCAGCACAGCACAGGTATAGGCGGCGGCATCAGGTCCATTCATGTCTTCGGCTGCCCGCCGTTTACTCTCCGCTGATGACGCGGGATTGAAGGCAATGCTGAAAGCCCCGACACCAGGATAATGCCACTCGTTCAAGTGCAACTCCGTCTTGGTGAAGCCATACTTGTCCAGAAGTCGCCGACAGGTGGCCGGACCGGGGAGCAAATCGGTCTCCAGATTCGGCGAGTAGGAATGCCAGGAGAAGAAATCCAATGGCGCATTTTCCTTTCGACACGCCTCAAGAAACGCCTCGATCTTGACGAGTGGCAGATTGGCGACCGCAGGACCCCCGACCTTTACCTGTGGGAAGCGGGCTTTAATTGTTTTTGACGCCGTAATGTAGAGGCGAATGTAGTCTTCCCAAGTCCCGGACCACAGCGGCGCTCCAATATTCGCCTCGCACCAAATCTCCCAGTATTCAATGTTGTAATGGAATCCGTTATCCCAACCCTCGTTGTAATGAGCGATGATGTTGCAGCAAATCTCCGACCACTTCGCATAATCAGCCGGAGGGAACGCGAAATACTTATTCTTGCTGTGCTCTATGGCGACGCCTAGGCGGTAGAGAATCTTAGCCCCGGTAGCGAGGCATTTTGCAATGTAATCATCGGTCTGGGGAAAGTAGTAGTTGGCAGGATCCCTGGGATCGAGATGGAAGAGTGGGAAAATATGATGAATATCGACCAGCCTAAGCCCCCCCTGTTCCCAGGGGACGTCGTGGAGACGCATGAGGGGAATATCCAGCGCCTTGAGATCGGCGGTGTTGTCCTGGAGGTTTTCCGTCGCCAACGAAGGGCCTAAATTCGTCCCGTGCAACCTTCGGATTTTTCCCTGCGGGGACTTAACGTCGACCTTCAGTTCGATGCTCTCCGGCTTCGCCAGAAGATTCGCCCCGTCCCCAAGTGAAACGGCCAGAACCATCCAGAGTGGCCGGCTGGGGACGGTCGCTTCCGCGCGAAGGCGCAACGCCTTAATGACTTTCTCCGGAACGGGGTTCTTGATCGGAGCGGCATAGACAAAGATCCAACTGCTCGGATTCGCATTCTTACCGCTGACGGTGAGACGTTTGGCTTCGCTCGCCGGCCCGCCATAGCGGAACGGCGTCAGATTCTGCCCGTTGAGGATTTCAACGGCTTGGACGCTTCCGTCAGTATAGGCGAACTCTAAAACACCCACCGGTCTATTATCAGCCATAAATGTACCGGCATGCAGAAGATAGACCCAGGCGGCCTTCCGGCCCACCTCAATTGCGACGGACTCCGCAAAGGCCGGCTCTCCAGCTCTTAGCCCCACAACGTCCGGGCATCCCGAGACCGGCGAATTATGGAGTTTGAAGTCCAAGTCCCAGACGCGCATGCTTGTCGGCGAAAAGCCGCTGATGTCAATGGAGCCGTCGTTGGCCAAATTGAGCAAGCCCCCCTTGTCGCCCTGGGTCTCGCCAAGAACCTTATTCACCACCGCTGACAGATCCAACGCTACTGTATTTGATTTCTCGCTTATACTCATCGAAACACTACTCTTTCGCTTTAAGGAAGTTTGGCTAACGGAGATATCCTCTACCGGTAGAGCCTGAGATGTAATAACGCCCAATACCATTACCACTGACGAAATTTGCATCCATCCTAAGAATCGGCTCATTATGTTATCCCTCACTCTTTAACTTCGATGAATTGGCCGGCCTTGATATCCATCGTCTTAGCCTTGAACGGGAAATCCGGCAGATCCATGCTGTTGGTTAAGGTCACTTTCAGATCCTTGTCAGTCGGGTTGTTCACCTGCACGCTGTAGGTGCCCCCATGAAAATATTGCCCATCTTTCCTGGCAGGATACTTATGGTCGCCAAGGATGGCCACAACGACGACCACATTGGTATTGTCCGCCACCACGGGATGTCCGACGGCGACATCGGTCTGTTGGCTGTAATCAGGATCAAAACGGGCGTAGGCAATGCCCTGATAGACGCCTATCGGCCGCGCCAACTTACGCGTCTTGTCGTAACTGACGGCGCTCCAGTGGTCGTTCATGCCGAAAACCCGGACGGGCAGAACCCACTGCAGATTCTGCTTCGGCTTCTGCATGGAGAATTCAACCGCACCATTTTGCGATTGAAGATCGCAGAATCCGAGGGTCACGGGAAGTTGCTTCCCTCGCGTCAGTTTCATCGGGTACCCCGGAGCGCCATCAAGGCCCATATAATCCGCCAGTTTCTTGTAACGCCAGACACCAGTCAGTTCAGGAACTTCCCCGTGGACACTTAACCTGGAGATCTTGATTTCCTCTCCCGCCTTGACTTCACGGCCTTCCACATCAGCCATCAGACAGATGTTACCCGTGCTGAAATCGACCAGCCAGGGAATCTCCCCCACATTGTAGAAAATAATCGTAGACGCACCAGACCGGGTGCCATGGATGGCAAAGAAGCCTTTGGGCTCAATCCGTGTCTTCCCCTCCTTTGCCAGAGCATTCCAGCGTTTGCAGGACAACGCATCATTGTTAGCAGTAAAAATGTCAGATAGGGGCTGGCTCTTTTCATTTTGGCAGATGCTAAGGACCATTTCATTTCCAGGAATGACTCCATAAGGACCAAACCGATACCCCGCAATGGGCAATGCCTTGAGCGTCTGGTCCTGCTTGAACCGGTAGGTCGTGGTGCTGATATTGGGTGCAATATCTCCCCTTGCCGAAACTCCTGCCAAGGATGGAATGTACGGATCGGCGTGATCAAAATGACTGCGGAAGGACAGGTAGTCGATCCGCAGATCATACAATGTGGTATCCACCAACGGTCCATAGGTTCCCCACGGGCCCCAGATCTTTTCCGTTACCGGAAACATCTTGCTGCAGCGGGTACTGAGCCAGGTCACATCTTCGCTGACAAGTTCCTGCAAGGGCCGTGTGACCAGGGTATTCGTGAATTTCCCCGCGGAGGATTCGAAGGTCCGGGCACCAACCGCTTGAGGCGAGGCGTAGAGGTTGAAGCTATCCATCCCTTTTCCTGAGAAATTAAATCCCTGCTCTCCCGAGACCCAAGGAAAAAACAAGGGGCCGCGTCCATAGGCACCGTTGACTCGGTCTCCACAGGTGTAATGCATATTCATATGGTTCCGGTCGAACTGTTCACCGCTCACCGCCACGCCCCCGTCAACATCGCGCACTTCCAGGACCAGATTTTTCTGCTTGTCGTGGTTGAGCATGAACACCTGCACGTAGTCCTTTTCGCCATTGAGACCGATACGCATGTAAGTCTTCAGTCCATCCCGGATCCTGATTTCACGGAGACCGGCTTCGCTCTTGATGTGGAGGCGAACCGGGAAAAGATAATTAGGCGTGAGATAATTCTCGGCGTGGCCTTCGTAATCCCGGTTCATACAGTTCCAATCCACGATCAGCGGTCCATTGGAAATGAACGCGGCCGGGCGCCAAAGATAGTTATACCAAATGGCACTTGGAACGTCCGCCAGGGTTTTCGCAGACACGTAGGTAAGCAAATGCTTTTGATGGACCGCCGCCTCGAGCATCGCCGGTGAATCTAACAGATCGATCGCCAGCGGTTGAGCATTGGCCGCGGCGTTCTGAACCTCCAGATAGGATTCCAGGTTCTCCTTGAGCCCCTCGGTTTCCTTGCCTCCTTCGTACAGGATCAGTCCGACGGAGTTGTACAATTTCATGTTCCACATCGCGGAAATATTGGATTTTGTGAACCCGAAATAACCCAGCGTGTTCTTGTTTGCTACATGGCTCAGCATAAAACTGATATGAGGAAGGCCGGAACTTTTCTTACGGGCCTGAACGTCAAACATTTTGCCGTCCTCTGTCAGGAACTCCTTGCCGGGCCAGACCAGCGTCATGCCGAAATAATGCTGATGGTTACCGCGGTTATCTTTGACGTAGAGGCCGGGGATGCACAGAAGCTGCTCGTCGGAACTTTTGGCGCATTGCGTTTTCAGCTCTTCGAGCTTATCCGCCGTCATATTCTCAAACGTTTCGAGAAAAACGATGTACTGCAGGCCGGCCTTTTTCGCGGCTACGGCGTAAGCGGCGACCGAGCCCTGCGCACCCGACAGTTCGGTTCTGGCGCCAATGATACCGCGCCAGGCGGGAAACGGATCAGGGTTGGACGCCTTGCGCCACTCCGTCATCAGCGCCTCATCAAGTGTCGTGATGGGGCTGGGCCCGGCAACAGGTTCATTCACTCTGGACAAGTCCTGGACATAGCCACCCAGTTTTCCGTTCTCCAGACTGGGCGCGCTGAGCCACTTGACGGTATTGGACAGTAGACGACGGAAGTGGCTGGGTTTACCCAATGCGCCTTTCTCGAGTATAACCCCTCCCTGCATGGACTCCTCATCGCCTTCAAGGTTCCGGTGTGTGCCCGCCACCCAGGTATATTTCCCCCTCATGACATAGATCGCCATCCGTCCGTTTTTGTAGTCGCGCACCGCAAACAGCGGAGGGGCGCTGTCACAGGCGCTCTTGGACATCGCCTCCTGGCACGCAACGTCCTGGAAGCGGACATTTTCCACGGTGGTGTAGGCGGTCTTTGAGCCGCGCACAAGGACATTCCAGGGTTCTGGCGCGAAAAGGGCATACGCAGGCATTCCGCGACTGCCCTCATTCCATTTGTCGCCTTTTGGAATGGCCGGATACCAGAGGCCTTTTACCTCTTCGGTCACCGGATGGGGCTTCACATTATCCGTGAAATAGACCTGTTCGTAAAAAAAGCCAAAACGCAGGGCGAAATCCTCATTTTTCTCGCGCAAGGCCTGCTGGCGCAAATAACTGACACCGAACCGGGCCATCAGAAGTTTTGTATACTCAGAAATGTCGGGTGCCGAATCACTCATCCCTTCGACATCCGTGGCTATAAGCACGCCGCCACCTTCTTCCATGAATTTATCCAGGAGGGTGAAGAGCGCCTCCGCCGACGGCTTCTCTTTCTCATTGGTCGCAAAAAAAGGCTGGAGCACCACCACCATATTGTATTTTTTCAAGCGCTCCCATTTGAGAACTTCCCGCGCCCCCATGTAGTCAATCTGATAGCCTTCACGGAGATAAAACGAGCACACCAAAGGGAAATCGATACTGTTCGCGCCGGATTCATTCAGAACCAATACGGCAGGTTTCCTGACGGCCGCTTCCTCAGACGACCTCGCCTGACATGACATCACCGCGAACACCATCAGTGCCGCGCCTACTAGCCTCCACTTGATAAAACAACTGCTCATTGTCTGCTCCTATTTTTAGACCTTCGCCGGAACGATTCAGGCAAACCGCCCCTCACCCTAGCCCTCTCCCTCTCGTTCAGATCCGCCCGTGGCGGAAAGGGGGGAGGGAATCGAAAGTCTGCTTCCTCTCCCCTTGCGGGAGAGGATTGAGGTGAGGGGTATTAGCCTACTCAAGAAAATAAGTGGGTAGGTATCTTAGTTTACCGGAACTTGTAAATGGTTCCTCTCGGAAGAAACTGACTTGTTCGTCCGTACGTATTGATCTCATACGCATCCGCAAGACCATTACCATCAAGATCGCTCGTCAGCCACGAAGGAACTTCTGTCGTGATCAACACCCCATCCACCGCCGCAGTCCCACTCCTATTTTTGGCCAGAAAAGACGAATAACGGTTGATGTTGGCCGGAGCACTTAACCCCTGGGCCACTAAATTGCTCGCAACAAATACCGCGAACGTTGGCGGACTGACACTCAAATCCTGACAAATCGTGACCCGGGTGACCCCATTGGTTTGCAGTGGAGTCGCGGGAGTATTATCCAACTTATTCGAGCAGACAACCCATCCCCCGCCGGCGATCGCGACCACGAGATACCCATTCGTGTTGGCATATGCCAGGAAACTCGACGTGTTTGTCTCCAGCGCTGCCGGCTGCAGCCCGAGCGCCGGCCGGATGAAAAAGTCGGTCCAGACCTTTGTGGCAGTAGTGGTTATACTATTGTAAAGCGTCGTGCTATCCGGCAAGACAACCGCCTGACTATTCCCGACGCCTTGATTCGTCTGGATGGTTACCGTGTCATCCGAGGCGCTCCAACCCCGGAACTTGAGGCTCGTCACAACGGTGTTCCCGGCATAGAGATCGAAATTATCACTGAACGGCAGAGGCATGCTCGCCAACGATACCGACCCCCAGGTGTTGGAGATGGCAAATGTGCCGTTCATTGACACGCCCGCAGCGCTGGCGACCAACTGTGCGTTGACAAAAGTTACCAGGCCGGCAGAACCGACATCAAGGCTGGTCACCACAAAGGCTCCATTTCCGGAAATTGACAGGCTCCCGACCACATGCGCGGTGGTGGATGTCAGCGAGGCCCCACTCGCCATCACCACCTGGCCGGTCAACGCAAACGTTCCCGTGCAGTTGACAGACTGGGCAAACGTTACCGACGCATTCGTCGCGACCGTGAGGGCACTCACCGTAAAGCCCTGCCCCTCAAAGGCGACATTACTGGTGACCGTCACCACCTCATCATACGTCCCCGCATAGACATAAATGGAATCGCGCGGACGCCACACGCTCAACGCAGCAGTAATTGTGGGGTAATTCGGCGTCCCGGCACCGTTTACGTACAATGTCCGCCGCGCATACCCGTACTGCTGCAACTCATCGGCATCCGGCTTCCCCTCGACATCGTTGTTACGATTGGAAGCCAACCCTGTCACATTGCTCCTAACCCCCACATTGTCCAACCAGCAACTGCTGGTGGTATTTCGTATCACCAGCCGGTTGTAGGCTTCCGGCGTGCCTACAAATCGCAAATCCTGAATAATCAACTGGTCATTCAAAAACACCGCCTGATTCGAAGTGCTGTAATCCTGGAAAACGGAAATCCGGACGTAGGCGTTATTGGTGGCGGGCTCCACCGTATTCCCCCAGATATCGTTTGTGCAAACGTGCCACCCGGCCGCAGTGGCCACAACGACGATGCCGTTGCTGTTGAAATAACACAGGAAGCTGGAACTATTGGTTGCCGGATCAGCGACTTCCAACCCGATCTTCGGCTTGATCCGGAAATCCGTCCACACCTTGAGATTGGCGGCCGCACTCAAGGTATTGGTCAAGGCCACTCGCTCACCCATGACGACAGCCTTGGAGTCCAGATACCCCCCGCTATTGGTCACATAGGCATCCGAACCCGACGCCTGCCAGCCATTCGTGATTTCAACAAACGTTTGACCCTCAGTGTAGAGAGTTTGAAAGTCGTCGCTGAAATTCGGGATCGCCCCGACAGTGGTCACCGCCGCCAGCATTGCCACTGAAAATATTAAGTATTTATTCATGATTACCCCCATTTTTTACGGTTGAGTAATCACTGAATCATAATGACCGTCCCCACGGGTGGGGGATTGAGCGTGATCCGGCCGTTACTGCCACTGCCGTAGTCAACCGAATACGTTGGCGGCATGCCAGTAATGCTCAGGAACGGACTCGCGAGCGTGCCGGTGTACCGGGCGATCACGTAACTGCTGCTCCCATCGGCCGTGCCGGACAGCGCCAGCGTTGCACCCGCGACATCAAGGTTGCCGGAGGCGATCAGCACGTCGTTGGTGCCGGCATTCAACTCGATATTGAGTTTGCTGCCGCTGGTGAACGATGTGGGCCCGACCCGCAGGGTGCCGATCGAGTTGCCAGGGCTGACCGTGCCGGCCACGGTCATGGCGCCAGTCACTACGCCATTACCCGTGAGCGTCTGGCCCGCGCCGAGGGCGTACGTACTGGCGAGGTTGAGCACATTGAGGGTCGAATTGGTGTTGTGCAGATCGATCACCGGGGTGTTGGCAATCGTGGCCGTGTTGGACAAAGCCAGCGTCCCTGACGTAATCGTGGTGCTGCCAGTATAGGTGTTTGCCGCACCATAGAGGGTGAGCGTCTGGTTCGTGGAATTGAGGACAAGCGCCAGATACTTACCCGAGCCACTACCCCCATCCGCGAGAACGCCATCATAACTCCCTGCACCCGTGACGGTGAGCGTGGACGTGCCAGTAGCCGAGTTGGTCACCGCCCCCTTAACCACATTGGTACCGCCGAAAAGCCCGGCGACCGACTGATTGAAGCCGCTCAAGTTAAACACCGGCGGATTGGCAGCCAATCCACCATTAATGTAGAGCGTCGTCGTCGTCGGCAGACGGTTATCGCCGCCAAGGAGGAGCCTACACATATTGACGGTAGTAGTACCACTGTAGTTGCAAGTTCCGTTAAGCTTCCAATACATTTTGGTGTTGTCACCGTTGGGGATGCAGCTACCAAAAATGACGTTACCCACAACGTTGGAACTGAAATCGGAGATCGGCCCGTTGATCGTGAATGCATTGTATTGACCCCCGATGGTTGCGTTACCGGCAACGCCGATACCGCGATTGGCATGCAACGTGGTAGTCTGAGCGCTGTTGAGCATGGCATTGTTCATAATAACGAGACTATTGGTGGTAAAAGTCGTCGGTACCTTGCCCAACGGGCTGGCTCCGCCCGACACCTCACTAGCTCCCGATGATAATTGAATGGAACCCTGGCTGATGGTTGTACGCCCGCTGTAACTATTGGTGGCCGCTCCATCATTATAATTCAGCATGCTAATCCCGAATTTTGTAAAACTGACCGGCCCACCGCCGTTATCGGTAAATAGTGGGGTCCAAATGTAGACCGTATAAGTCGGCCCTGTATCGGGGCAGTAAAAAAGCAATTCACCGCCAACTCCAGGAAGCCCGGCGGTAATCGTTGAATAACTAAACCCGTTAACGTTGTTGGTTCGGCCACGAATCGACGAGCTTTGGCCATTATTGTACATGGCCAACAAACCTGAGGTGAGTGTAATGTGATTGTCGTTCAAATTCAAGTTGCCGCAGCTATTGTTCAGCAGGGCGTTAACGGTGACGACTCCACCGGAGGTCGACAAGGTCGTGGTGGCATCAGTTATTGACACGTTGTCACCCGTAATCCAGTTCGACGATGTGCTGCCCAGCGAGTTCCAGTTGGCCACCCGGATGTTACCCAGGGTGTTCGTCCCCACCCACCCGGTGAAATATGACCCACTGTCCCACCCGGCACGGGCATACGGGATGATGGACGTACCGGTCGCGCCGTTGATGGGGGTGCCGGAGGCACCCTGCGCCGAACCGATGTGGACCTTGAAGGTGGAATCGTTCCACAAAGTGTTGTTATTTGGTCCATTAAAGATCAAAAGCGACGCACCCAAGTCGTGAACCAGACTGTTAATTGAGACGGACATCCCTCCGCTATTTTTGTTGACGTCAATCGTGCCCTGCGGGGCAGACGAGTAACCCATTGCATTGGTCAAGGCGCCCAGAGTCTCATTGTAAGAAATGGTCGATGACTCGTTACCGACTTGCAGCCTATATGTGCCACCACCGTCCAGGCGATAGGCTGCATTGGAATTGACACGGCCGGCCACGTCAATGTTAGAGCTATCCGAATTGAGTTCGTAGACATTGAAGGTCGCACCGTCATTGATTACGATGCCCGTGACGTTAGGTAACCGGCCAGCCCCTTTCACATGCAGAAGCCCATTGGCGACCGTGATGGTACCCGTAATGCTGCTCGCGTCGACGGCATTCGTGGAAATAGCATCAATAGAGATCCCAGATTTACCTAGCTTTGTGAAACCGTTGGTGCCCGTGATGTTTACTCTGATATCTAAACCTAAAGAATAGTTAGGCGCGGGCGTGCCGCCGGAGATTGTGAGCAGCGGGGTGCCGCTTGTCGTGGCGAGACTCAGCGTTTGCCCGCTTGCGGAGGCATAGAGGAAACGGTTAGACGCACTTGTATTGATCAGGTTTCCAATTTGGCGGTTCCCGTTAAGATACAGAACATTGCCGTAGCCTAAGGCGCTGAAATCCACAGTGTTGTCCGGAGCAGCGGGTGCCGCGCCACTCAGCCAATTAGCAGGCACGTCCCAAGTTCCTCCACTTGCACTATTGGTCCACGTATAAGTCGCGCCCTGTGCCGTCATAACGGCTGCGCTCAAGATCACGACCAACAGACCGACCGACGTTACCCAACTCCAACGCTTCGCATTATTCATGATAACTACCCCCTCCATGCCTTGCTGTTGCCTGTATTTGTTCACACCTATCAATTTAATCCAACTGATACCATATAAGATACCATAGTTTAAAAACTCTATCAATAATTTTTTTACATTTTTCAACTATGACGATATTTAAATGGCATTTGACAGCAATAACCATTATTCCGTCACATGGTATTTAGAATACCAACGCCAAGTCCATAGAGTAGCTGGGCTGGCGGGACGGAGATGAGGATGAGTTGGATTTTCTTCGGTTGATTTTCTTCAGTTCTCCCAGTTTAAAATAACCCATTTTCTTCCCCTGGTTGGTTGTTCTTTGCGCTGAATAGGGGTGACGTTTTCTGAGGTGGCTAAGAAGATGGCCGGATGAAACGACCGTTGCCCCACAAGTGTCTTCACTGCAAGAAGTTCTTTCTTTCCGACCCGCGGAATGGGCGGCGCCAAAAGTACTGTTCCCAAGCGGCCTGTCAGCATGCAAGCCACCGTGCATCACAAGCGAAGTACCGTGTTTCGCCAAAGGGGAAAAGCAACGAGACGAAAGATGATGTGGCGGAGCGCGTCAGGAAGAGCCGGGCAAGGCGACGGGGGGCTCGGGAGGCGGAAGCGGCCGTGTTACGTGATTGCTGCGCCGCAGAAGTTGTTGAAACAGAAGAGGATAAGGGTAGTCGTGTTGTGTTACGTGATGACTGCCTTGAGCAGAATCCGCTGATTATAGGCCTGATTTCGCAGATTTCGGGGGTGTTACGTGATGACATCGCCACGACCGTAAAAAGGCTCCACAGTCGAGGACAAATGATTCTTGGGAAAGGCCCGGGGATCGTGCGTCAAAACTGAAAAGGAGCGATAAAAAGATGAGAGTTGAAAAAAGGGTATTGTGCGAAGAAGGTGTGAGGCGGGTGCCGGAACAGTTCAGTTGGGTGGATCACCGGCTGGTGAGGGATGGGTATACCCGGCGGTGTCCGGCGGCGGTATGGGGTCTGTACTTGTTCCTGGTGACGGTGGGTGATGCAGAAGGGCTGTCGTATTATTCGGATCGGAGTTTATGCCGGGAGTTGAACCTGTCGGAAGGGGAATTGACGGCAAGCCGGTGGCGGTTGGTGGAGGAGGAACTCCTGGCGTGGGAAGCGCCGCTTTACCAGGTGTTGAGCGTGCCTGAGAGGAGGCGGGCGTGATCGACTATACGACATATCACCGGATCCACGAGTTGAGCGTGCGGGATAAACTGTTGGCGGGGCAGATCGCCACTGAGGTGTCACTGGATGAACGCACGGTCCGGTACTGGCTGGATCAGGAAAGTTTTCGTCCACGCGAAGGGATCAGGCGTGAGAGCAAGTTGGATGGGCACAAGAAGGATATCGCGCGGTGGCTGGAGCAGTATCCGCTCTCCGGGATGCAGGTCATGCGTCGGCTGCGGGAAGCGGGGTACACGGGTGGCTACAGCATCCTCAAGGAATACATCCGGCAGATTCGTCCGGCAAAGGTTCAGCCCCATCTGACGCTTGGGTTTGCACCGGGAGAGTGTGCGCAAGTTGACTGGGGCAATGCGGGCAGTATCGCCATCGGGAATACCCGGCGGCGTCTAAGCTTCTTCGTTATGGTGCTGTGCTACAGCCGACGGCTGTATGTGGAGTTCACGCTCAGCGAGGCGATGGAGCAGTTCCTGGCCTGCCATCAGAATGCCTTCCGGTTTTTCGGGGGTGTCCCCGCGAAAATCATGTTGGATAATCTGAAGACGGCCGTACTGTCACATCCTTATGGACAGCCTCCGACGTATCATCCGCGCTACGAGGATTTCGCCCGGCATTACGGCTTCGAGCCCCGTGCGTGCGGAGTGCGCAAGCCCAATGAGAAAGGCCGGGTTGAGAATGCGGTGGGCTATGTGAAGAAAAGCTTCCTGGCCGGACTGGAGCTCCACAGCTTGAGCGCAGTGCAGTTGGCGGCAGACCGTTGGCGGGACGAAGTGGCCAACCAGCGGATCCATGCGACGACACGGCAGGCCCCGGATGAGCGGTTCAAGGGGGAGACGTTGCCCCCCCTGCCGAAGTCAGGCCTTTATGATGTGGGCGTACCACGCGAGACAATGACCAACAGCCAGTTCAGGATCGTGTTCGATACCAATCGTTATTCAGTGCCCTCGAAATATGCAGGGAGCCGGGTAAATGTGCGGGTCTACCCCGAGCGGTTGGCCATATATCACAACAACGTGTTGATCGCGTCACCCTTACGCTCCTATGAACGTTATCTGGATGTCCTGGATCCCGATCATGAGAGGGAGCTGATCCAGCAACGACGGGGAGCCCGGGAACAGGCGATGTGGCAACGCTATCTCCAGCTCGGAAGCAAGGCCGAGGAGTTCTATCGCCAGATGCAGGAACGGCGCCCTAACGCCAGGATGCATATGCGCAAGATCGTGGGGCTCTCGGAAATCTACGGTGTGGACGCGGTGCGTCTGGCCATGGAGGACGCTTTCGAGTTGCAGGTCTTCAGTAGCGAGTATATCGCCAATATCCTCGAGCAACGCCAACGCTTCAGGCGGCAAGAGCCAGGCGTTCTGCATGTGCCGCGTGCTGGAGATATGCTGGAGTTGGAACTGCCACCCGCCGATCTATCGATCTATGAAGGAGGTATCCAGTGAAACTTCCCGAACTGCTTACCGATCTGCGACTGGCCTGGTGCGGCGAAAACCATGAGGACCTGGCTGCCGAAGCGGCCCGAAAACAATGGACTCACCACCAGTTCCTTCAGCACCTCATGGAGGGTGAATGGAACCGACTCCACGGCAACCGGGTGGCCCGTCACATCAAGCAAGCCCGTTTCCCGGTCTTGAAAGCACTGGATCAGTTCGACTGGAACTGGCCACGGAAAATCAACCGGCCACAGATCCAGGATCTGTTCCGGCTGGGCTTCCTCAAGGACAAAGGGAATGTGGTGTTCATAGGCGGGGTTGGAACCGGTAAAACCCATCTGGCCACCGCCTTGGCCTGCGAGGCCTGCCAACAGGATCACGCAGTGCTCTATACCTCTGCGGTCGACATCGTCAACACCTTGGTCGGAGCACAGGCTACAGACCGGCTCAAAGCCTGCCTGAAACGCTATACACGCCCGGAAATCCTGCTGATTGATGAGCTCGGCTACTTGCCCATCGATAAGCTTGGAGCCGACCTTCTCTTCCAGGTCTTCAGCCTGCGCTATGAGCGGGGATCCACCTTGATCACAACCAATAAAGCCTTCAAGCACTGGACAGATATCTTTAACGGGGATGTCATGATCACGTCTGCCGTTCTTGATCGCGTGCTTCACCACGCCGAGTCAGTCGTTATTGATGGACCATCATATCGCATGCGTGAAAGAAAGGTCGAGTAATCATACCGGTCGCCGGGTTCCGCGGGGAGCCCGGCGACCTCAACAACTTCGGCCCGCCACTCCAGCTACAAGTTCGCGCCGCCGCTCATAAGAAGGAATATTAAGATCCAATGGATGGTTGGAGGCGGTTTTCATCATCAATCAATTCTTGATGACCTCAAGGAGCTGACCGGCCTTGATCTCAACGGTCTTCGTCGTGAAAGGGAAACCCGGAAGATCCATGTTCTTCTTCAACGTCACAGTTAGATCTTTGTCCGTCGGATTGTTCAACTGCACGCTGTACACCCCGTCAAAACACAATATCCCGTCTTTCCGGGCCGGATACTTGCCGTCACCGAGCACAGCGACTGAGATGACCACATCATTGTTGTCCGCGACAACCGGATGCCCCACCTGCACAGCCGTTAATTCTGCACGTTCCGGATCCAGTCGCACGTAGGCGACGTTTTTCCATGTGCCGATTGGTCGCGCCCGCTTACCGATCTTGTCGTAAAAATAGGCCGACCAATGGTCGTTGAGTCCCGATACCCGGCACCCCAATGTCAATTGCAAGTCGACTTTGGGATTAGGTATTGAGAAATCCGCCACCCCTCCTTGAGCTTCAATATCCAGTGTCCCATCGGAGACAGGCAGCAGTTGACCTTTTACCAGTTTCACATCATAGCCGCGCTTCCCGCCGAAAAGATATTGTTGAATCCCCAGATGCCGCTCACCCACGTTATTGTCCCTTGCTTTCCCCACAATGCTCAAACAGCGGAACGTATAGGCCTCGTCCTTCTTGAACTCCTTCCCGTCCAGATCGGCATACACTTGCACGAACGGCCCTTCGGGACGCACACGCCATGGCTCGTTCCCAATGTTAAAGTTCACCAGGGCGCCGGATTTGGACTGGGTGGCATGCACGGCGATAAATCCGCCATGTTCAATTTTAAGCGGAGCGCCAACGCCATCGAGTCCCTTATCCAAAATGGCACGCTCCTCAGGCCAGCGCACCACAAGCGGCACACTCCCGGGGTTGCGCGAGACAACCACCATCATCTGGTTACTCGGAAGCAAGCCGTAAGTCCCGTAGCTCATGCCGAAAAGCGGCAACTGCCTAACCGTGAGATCCGTCTGGAAAACATATTTATTCTCATGCAGAAGCATGGTGATGTCGCCCGGATCCGGAATACCTGCGACCGACGGATTGCCCACGGTAGGCTGGCCATAATGGTTGCGGAATCCAATCCGTGTCTGTAAATAATGGAATAGCTCGGCAGGGACCAGCGGCCCATAGGTGCCATACGCAAGATAGACCGGCATATTCGAGGGGTACGTGTCTATGCAGCTGTCGGAAAGAATGCCCGCATCCGTGCTGATCATCTCCTGCAAAGGACGGTTGACAAGTCTGCGAACCTCAAAATCCCCTTTACTGGTTTTGACTGTCCCGTTTCCCCCGCTTCCAAGCGCTACGCTTGCTCCTCCGCCATCCGTAAATTTAGTTCCCAGCGCAACTCCCACTTCCTTATCAGTATCCCCAGTGTAAACGAAATAGTGAGGACCATGCCACAAACTGCCGTTATTACGATCACCGCACCAGTAGTGCATATTGATATGCGACCGGTCAAACTGTTCGCCGCTGACGGCCTTACGCCCATTGGCATCCGTGATTTCCAGGATCAGGTTCTTCTGCCTGTCATGCGCCAACTCAAAGACATGTGTGAATCGTTTCGCTCCGTTCGGACGGATCACGCCCCAAAGCTTCAGCCCGTCCCATATCCTGATTTCCGTCAGACCGGCATCGCTTTCCACATCCAGCTTGACCCGGAACCGGTAATTCGGCGTCACCCACTCGTCCGCATAAGTCACGTAGTCCCGGTTCAAACAACTCCATTCACGGATCACTGGACCGCTGCTTACATACGCCGTAGGCGGACGCAGGTATTCATAACGCAGCGCCGGCATAATGCCTTCGCGGTCACTGGCCAAAACACAAGTCAGCATATGTCCGTCCGCAACGGCGGTTTTTATACCGGCGGGATCCGTCACAATATCTACCGACTGCGGCTGAATATTGCAGCCCTGATTATTGATTTCCAGATAGCCTTTGAAATTCTGTGCCAACCCTTCCACTTCCCGTCCATTCTTGTAGTAAGAGAGGCCGACACTGTTGTAAACGCGTAAATCATACATCGGCGCAGAGGCAGGATTCGCAGAGAAATTATAATATCCCCAATTGATACGGCTGAAGATGTGCAACAGCTCATTCTGGTGGGGCAAACTCACATTCCCGTCATCCTTGTCCTTTGTGCGGCAATTCAGCCTGCGGCCATCCGAATCAATAAATTTCGGTGACGGCCAATAATACTCAAATCCGTAGTAGAAGACACTGTGTCCGATGTTGTCGTCCACAGCCACTCCGGGGATGCATGTGAATTGCGCGTCCGAGTTTTTCTTGCACTCTTCGCCAAACGACTTGTATTTATCCGGTGTCAGCTGCGCAAAATCTTCAAGGAAAACCAGATAGTCCAACCCCGTCTTCAAGCCGGCCTGACGGTATTCTGCGACCGTACCCTGCCCGCCCGAGGTGGCTGTGCGTGCGCCGATCAGGCCGCGGAAAGAACGCATGCCTTTCGAGTTTTCAACTTCCGAATCAAATTTCTGATTTTTCCAATCCGCCACCGGCGTCGGGCCCGGGTCGGGATTCTTGATCCGCGCCATGTTCTGCCTGTAGCCGCCTAGCGTTCCGCTCGCAAGACTCGGCTCTGCCAACCAGTCAAGGGCATTGACAATCAACTGGTGCAGTGAACTTTCCCGTCCTTTTAAGGGTCCCTGCATGACGTAGCTTAATTTGCACGGGTCGGAGCCGTTCCATATCTCGTCACGACCAAATTGCCCGCCGTTCACCAGCATGGTTGCGCCACCGAAATGCCATTTCGGATCTGTCACGCCAAACACCATCCGTCCTTTTTTAAAATCCCGAGCCGCCAGCAGAGGAGGCGCGGCGACTTCAGTCACGGATTGCAGAACCGGCAGTTTCAGTTCCAGGTAGCGATACTTTCCGGTCCGGGTGTGGGAGGTCGGAGATCCGCTGATCAGCGTCTGCCATTGCGGCGACAGGGATAACGCATAGGAGTAATTGTCACGATAGGTGTTGTCCTGTTTAGCCGTGAAAGCCGTGGACAGCGGATACCACAACCCCTTACAACCGGCGGTAACCGGGTGCGGCATCACGTTGTCCGTATAGAAATAATTACATATGTGATCGTTCAATCCAAAATTCACAACCCGGTTTTCCGGGTTGTCTTCCTCGATCACCTGCTGTTGGAGGAAACCTGCGCCATAACGTTTCACAAACGTGTTTTCATACGCGGCATAACAGAGTTTACTGTCCCATACAGAAGGGCTGTACAACAATAATACGCCCCCGCCCTCCGCCATAAAATTGTCCAGCATGTCGCAGAAATCATCCGCTGTTTTCTGATCCTTCAGCGCCCCGCTGTGGAACGCCGGCGGATCGGTCACCACCAACACGTTGTACTGTTTCAAGCGATCCGGGGACAGGACTCCTCCATTACCTCTGAAATCCAGCCAGTCAACGTTAAACCCCTCTTTGTCATGCAATAATCTCAGGTAATTGATGTCCAGCCCGAAATACGCAAAGTCCGGACACATTACCAGCACGGATGTTTTTTTGACCGCCTCCTCTGCGGCTTTCACGCTGATACCGGATAGGAGCGATAGCAGCATCATGCCAATGTTCAATGCCGTGGTAAGCCGCTTTTGGCCTTTTTTTATGAGAATTAGTTTTCCTGGTTTCATGTCACTTTTTTTCATAATTAACGCTAATTCATTTTTATTATTCTTTTCATTATCTTCTATTGCCGTGTTTGCCCATTTTCAAAATAGTTCACCAGCACCTTCGCAACTGGAAGAAGCCAAATTGCAGGGGGCCCTGCGGACGCTCAGTTGGCGGCACAATAATCAGTTCAACAGAATCATCATTGGCGACATCCTGGCCCAAACAGGCCTTGGTCAGGAGTTTTCCGCCGGGCGGCAATTCGCTTCTGCCGGCAAAATACAGATTGTTGTCGTCATAACCCATCCACAGTTCAAACTGGCGCGGATCCTGGACTTCCAACCAGCCGCAGCCGGACAACTTAACCGCTTCGGCCCATTCATTCCCGCCCAGAGTCCCGTCTATCACAGGGGGATTTTTCATGGGCGGCGCCGAAAGAATCGTGTTATTGAGCTTTTCAGCCCATGACAGCGTCTGAAATGCGAACAATAACCCTAGCAGTATAAAAAGTTTTTTCATAGATGCCCCAGGGACTCGCAGTTAAGGATTTTTTCCCTCAGATCGTTAGCGGTGTAATAATAGTGGTTGCTGGCCTCAAACCCGATCCGTGAATCCCGCAGCATGACGGCATGCAGCC
The DNA here is from genome assembly GCA_037128595.1 of bacterium. NCBI lineage: Bacteria > bacterium. The sequence continues at coordinate 11,277 of JBAXWB010000023.1, read as the reverse complement.
GTTGTGCCAGCTCGATTTCTTCGCTAAGAACAGCTTTGATTTCCTTCGTATTGCCGGTATTCCGCAACCGGACAAACCGGATTTGGAGATAGGTGCTCCGGAAATGGCAGAAGGTGGCTTCTGCGACGTTAGCCAGATCTTCGAATGCGGCGAGTTTGCTTGCTGAAAAGTGCGTTAAACACCCCGATTCCGCCGGTCCGCGAGGCCGCGGCCCCTCCCCAACTTCAGCAAGGTGCTTTAATCCTTCCGCCCAGCCGGTGCTTAATTTCCGGAACTGTTCTTCAAAGACATCCTCGGGATAATGGTTGCCGCGCCAGGAATCGAGATCATCGTAAGGAAACCCGATCATCGTCGCCTTATATCCGGTCGGCTCCGCAGCCAGCAGACTCATCGGCCCGAAATTCTGCGGTGCGGTATAGAGCTGATTCGTCCCATTTATGGGTAACTCTTCAAATGCCTTATCAAAACAAGCCCAGGCTTTCAGAATCAATGGCGCCGCTGTCTCGCCGTATTTTTCAACTGCCAGTTTTTCTTTCGGCATTTTTAGAAGCTCAAAATTGCCGCCAGGATAGCCGCCCAGCGTCCAATTCAGCATCAGGTCTTTTACCCCTGCGGCTTCCAGATTCCGTAGATGTTTTTCCACGAGGCCGGGCACGGGTATGTAGGGCACGGCCGAACACTCCCAGGTGTTGTTCAGCTGTACTTTAGCAATGACGCTGAGACCGCACTCCTGCGCTTTTTTCCATAGTCGGGAAGAAATCGGGCCAGGCCCGACTTTGGAAATGGAATAATCCACCACCAGCCCTTTGATGCCCCCGGCCTCAGTGGGCACATGGGTTTCACTGACGCACATGAGTTTGACGTCCTTGGGCAAGAGCGCCACGGCGGTTTCGTCCCACTCCGGGGACCAGGCCCAGGTCCAGGCAATCACATCCGCCTCCGGCTTGATGCGATGCGCTCCTTCAGCAATCGCCTGATTGATCTCGGCAACGACTTTGGCCGGACCGCGCGCTGAACAGGCTGGACAGGGCGCCGTAATATCGGCAGGCCGTGAGCAACAGTTCGTAAGGTTCTCGGACATGGTGATGGTTAAGATTCCACCAAGTTCCGGCACACTTCGGAATAATTCTGCCACTCCATTGCGCAATGCATCCAATACCGGCTTACAACTGGTACAGACCGTGAAAGATAATCCATCGCGGGATGGCATTCCTTTCCAGTCAGGGTGTGATTCGAAGAAATCCGCAGGCATAGCCCGTGGCTCATTTATATAGAGATACACGTTAATGCCAAATTTTTGCGCCCGCACGCACAGTTTTCTTAGATTTGCGAGCCGTACCTGCCAAGCGGTTGTATATTTTGATTCCCCACACCATGGCACCATGGTGTAAAGCGTTCCTTGCAACCAGACGGCATTGATTCCAGCGGCAGCGTAATCCGCCAGCAAGTCGTCCGGATAGGGATCAAGTTTTTCATTGAGCAACGGATCTCCGTAAACCGCTGAATATGAATACGTCAGACGCAGGCCATCGCCGCAATCCTGAGATATTGAAGGGTTAGACGAACTATGGCCATACCGCTTCAAAAACCCGAATGGACGGTCTTGGACAATCTGATCAACAGGAAAGTATTTTGAAATGATTGCCTTCAATACCGCGGTCTGCTGAATTTCCTTTTCGGTAAGAGGGGCATATCGAACGGGTGCGGTGTCCGGCTTCATAAGCCCCAATTTATGCCAGAAAAAATCGTCTTCCTTGAGGACATATGCCATTTCATCCGGCGTCCAGTCCAACAGTGCGAGGATTTGCTCGTAAGGCAGAAGATGCCAGTTGCGCCGGATGATGGTGAGATAGCCGCGTTCATGCCAAAGCGGGCACAGGCTGTCGTCTTTCCTTAAGCCCATGTCGGCGGCAAGCATTTTGATCTGACCCGATGTCGCGTCAAGGACCTCTGCCAGTTTTTCAACGGGCACAAGCCCCCAGTTCCGCCAGATAACGGCCTGGAGTCGCGTTGGAAAATGCGAAAACTCCAGCGCCTTTTTGGCCTCACCATGCGGTAGATCATTCACATTCATTATTGTATATATTCCGTTGTGACTTCGACCGACATCACCATGCCGGGGGGCAGTTGCTTGGGACAGCCGCCAACAGCTTCGATTTCCATAAAGCAGGAGGGATCGCTGTAGACGCTGAATCGTGTGCCTTTAATTGAATGAACTGCGCATAATCACCGTTGCAGGTTCGAATCAGGCATTCATACCCGCGTTCCGCCAAATGTTGTTCAATGGTTATCAGCATCCGCGAATGAAAGACCGCCATGCTACGGCCCATCGTTCCGGCCACCAATTGAATTTTAAGCTTGGCCTCATGCCCAGCGACAGCAGGCCGCCCCATCCGCGGTGAACGGATATAGCCCAGACGCTCAGCCGTTTCGACAATACGTTTACGCGTATCCTCTTTTACCAGTGAATTGTTACGGAGCGCCCGACTGACCGTCATGGCACTCACATTGCATTCCTGCGCTATGGCGGAAATCGATTTGAGATTGTTAGGGCTTGCTTTTATTAATGTAAAATTAACATAACTGATGTTAATGTCAACATTTTAAATACGATTTGTTTCACTTTTTTTGATAGGACAATGAATCAATCGCATGCAACCGGGCTAGTTGCTCATGACTCTGCGCCGCTTTATAAAGATAATGGCCATTTGGGCAATGATGGACGCCGCAAGACCAATTGCACAGACCAAATACATGTCCGCAGACGAACCACTGTGTCGCATCCAGCCATCACACAACACGATCCCCGCGATGGAACCGAACCCCACAAGGGCTTCATTGACTCCGATGTTGAATGAACGCCGTCCCGAATTACTCGCATAATAGACGGCACAATAATACACAAAGCCAGCATATAGCCCCAGGACACAGAGCATGGAAAAGCAAACCCAGTAGGTTGGCCATAACCACATGGCCCACAATGCGGCAACTCCGCCACATTGAATGATAATGAACGGTGTCCGCCTGTACAGATAGTCGCGAAACCTGAACATAACCAGACCGAAAACCGCCGAAACAGCCATATGCATGAATAGTGGCAGACTGGCCCACAGTGAACTGATCCCTTTCGAGGCAAACAGCGGCGGTAGAAACGTAAACAGCGGGCGCTGCACAAACGTGACCGTGAAGATCATCAGCCATCCGATCGCAATATAGGAGTTTAATACCGGATATTCAGGACGAGAGCCATGTTCAACGGCCTCGTCGCCGAGTTGCCCCGCCACCGGATGCTTGACCGGTCGCGACAGCATGAAGGCGATAAACGATGTGGCTAAAACAACTGCCAGAATCAAGGCGGGCACCCCCCACTGATAAAGCCAGCCTGCCGTCACATTCCCTAGAGCAGCGCCCAGACACCATGACAACGAATACAAAGCCACGGAGGTCTTGAGACTGCCAACGGAAGCTTCTCCCCGCATAAAAGCTTGAAATGAATTGAAAAACCAAGCGACAGAAACCCCGAACACCAACAACCCGGCAGCCAGCAGCCAAAACGCACTCGAACACAGGACGCCAACACTAGCGATCCCACACACCACAGTACTCGCAAACAGGACCCTCCGGGCATTGTGCTGCGTGATAAAATGACCGGACAAAAAACTGCTCGTCATGTAGGCCGCTTGGAAAAGAATGCCAAGTCAGCCGCACTCCTGCATACCAACCCCGCGCACCCCCGCCGCATAGAACACTGCGAAAGATACAAAGAATACCATCCAATCCATCAACGCCGGACTAAGATATAAAAGTGCCTGCATCAGTTTCCTCACTTATTTCCAATTGAAGGCGGCATCATAACTGTATCACTTTGTTTGTCCACCCCAAGTTCCGGCCACCTAAAATCCCGGCGCATCTGCGATTTGGTGTACCTTCAGGCCAGACGCGTTTGAAATCGCGAAAAAATCAAGAGGTTTACCACCCGCCGAGTACGGCTTGAGACACAGAGGCATGGAGATAATTCCACAGAGAAGATAACCCAAAATGTGGCGTTTATTTTTTCCACATGTACTCATATGGAAAAATTAACGCCACATTTGTATTCTCTGTGGAATTACCTCAGTGACTCGGCGTCTCGAGCTTGGTACTCCAAGCGGGTGGTTTTTTCTTTCGATTTTGATACGTCTGCCGAGAGGGGGGCTCAAATGCTGCACCTAATCGCAGTTATGCGCCCCTAAGAGAAGCATTCGCACGTGCGGCCTACTTCGCACCGCTGGATTGCCGGATAACGAGTGTCGGCTTGACCAGAATCCGTTCACGATCGGTGCTGCGCGAGATAATCTTCTCTGCAGCAATACGGGCCAGTTCATCCTCCCGGATCGACACGCTGGTCAGGGGCACTTCGAAGTGTTCGCAGTGCGAAGTATTGTAGTAGCCGACCAGCGCAATATCTTCAGGCACCTTCAGACCGAATTCTTTGATGATCCCGAGGGCGTTAACAATCCGGAAATCACCATGCGCAAAAATCGCGGTGGGCCGGGTGGCGGGATCAGCCAACGCGGCTCTCAGCTTTTCCTGACTATCCTTTTTATCGGCGGCTTCAAAGATGCACCTTTCATTCTGCTGTAGATTAGCTTCCTGTAAGGCCAGCCTGTAGCCCTCGGCCACCTGGGATGCCGGGGTATGCCGATAAATCATTGGGGGCGGCAGGGGATCCAACTTAACATTCAAGTGCAGAATGCGCTCGTGCCCCAGCTCAATGAGATGCCGGGTTGCAATATACCCGCCATAGACGTTGTCAGAAAGGACATAATCGGCATGGATCTGAAGGTCGGACTCCATGCGGTGCAAAAAGACAATACGCAGGTCGCCTTTGTCCATCTTTTGCAGCAACTCATAAGGAAATTCTTTAAATTCACGGTCTATGACAAGCGCCGCAGGATTCAACCGCCCCAAACTTCGCAGGATATCACTTTCATTCCCCTCCCGAATCACCACCGGGAACAAATGGGCTTTGTTCAGCCGTGACACCATACACTCGTACATCCGGCCATATAGATCCCCGCCCGCCTTCATGAAAAAAAGAACCAATCTTTCCCCCGACTCCTCGCCACTACCCAGCTGCTCAACCAACTCCGCTCCCTTGGGGGTCACGAACGTGCCCCTACCCCTGGAGCTTTCCAGAATGCCAGCCTTAACCAATGTCACAACGGCTTTATGCACGGTTTTGAAGTTAACGTGGAGTTCCTCGGCAAGCGCGAAAACTGATGGCAGTCGGTCGACATAAAGTCCCTTGCGTATACCACGCTTGATCGCCTCTTCGATCACCTCCGACTTGGTCGAATACCCGTTCGCCGTTCCCGTTTTCTTGCGCTTTCCAGAGTTCATGTCCATTCCTCTCTCATCCAAAGTGAAACTTTTCTCAACCAATATATACCCTATTGTTATTCCTCTCAACGGAATAATGAATGGGTTACAGGGGCTAAATCAAGTAAGGGATAGTGAGGAATAAGTTGTCTCTACCGACACACTCATCAAACAGCCTGAGATCAGCGTCTCAGGGCACCCCCCGCAGGCCTCGATTTCCATAAACAGGCCAGGGTCACTGTAGACGCTGAACTTGACCCCTTTTTCAGACGGCATCCGGTCGGGAGACACGTCACTGATATCAATGTATTTATGACCATCAGAAAGCGGACCGACGGTTCTCCGAACTCTGAGTTTCTTCGTGGGATTGGTGAATTCCAACCAACTGACATCCTTATTCATGCCAAGTTGATAACGGATGCCCCCATCTGTCTTGGTATGCCAGACCCCGCCTTGTTGATACTGCTTTTCATGGCTTGAAGCATAGAGGTCCCAAAAGGATGAAGCGGAAACATCGTTGAAGGTGACTTCCGTTCCCATGCCCGAGTCGAACTGACATAGGGTCCATGGCGCCAGCGAGAAATGCCCCTTCTCCAATGTGACAGAACCGATATACTGGATGGATTCCGTCACCCGAACTGTCAAAGAGGGGTTTAACATCGATGCACAGGATAGACAGGATGATTCGGGAAAAATAACAGTCACAGCCCGCTCGAACACAGTGGGAATTCCAAGCCCACGATCGTTGATAAGATCCACTTCTGCCCGAATCCTGGCAAAGTTTTCCCCAGCCTCCACCACCTTGTATTTGGCTCCGGTAAGCCCGGGCGGAACCCGCCATTTCCCGCTCGCATATTCATAGCCTAAAGCCGTTCCTTCGGGTGCAGGCCAGAGCCCGTCCCCACCTGGGTTCAGATATTTCTCACCATCTGTTACCCCCAGAATGGCCTCTGGGTTCACCTTATTGACGACTTCCCCATTCAGCACGGCAAAGAGGCGCCCTTCCAGATCCAATCCGGCCACAACCCCATTTTCAAGCGAGCCAATCACATGGCATCGTCTGGATCCTTGACGGAATAATTCAACAAGTTCAAACCCAGTCATCCGTTACCTCCGCTTCATAAAGACAATGGCCATTTGGGCAATGATGGACACTGCCAGGCCGATGCCACACACCAAATACATATCGATTGTTGATCCGCTATGCCGCATCCAGGCGTCGCCCAACACGATCCCGGCGATGGATCCGAACCCCACGAGGGCTTCATTGACTCCAATATTGAAGGAACGACGCCCCGAATTGCTCGAATAATAGACGGCGCAGTAATACACAAACCCCGCATAGATTCCCAGGAGACAGAGCATGGCAAAGCATACCCAGTAAGTTGGCCATAGCCACATGGCGAACAAAGCGGCTACCCCACCTCCTTGGATAATAAAGAAAGGCGTCCGGCGATACAGATAGTCGCGAAACCGGAACATGGCAAATCCGAAAACCGCCGAAACCGCCATATGCATGAAAAGCGGTAAACTTGCCCACAGCGAACTGATCCCTTGTGAGGCGAACAGGGGCGGCAGGAACGTAAACAGGGGACGTTGGACAAATGTGACCGTAAAGATCATCAGCCAGCCGATGGCAATATAGGCGTTTGAAACAGGATATTCCGGGCGCGTCCCATGCTCCACTGGCTCCTCGGCAAGGTGATCAACCGCTGGCTGTTTGAGCGGTCGGGTAAGCATGAATGTAATGACTGCCGTAGCGAACACAACTGCCAAGATCAACGCAGGCACGCCCCATTGATAAAGCCAGCCTGCTGTTACATTCCCTAGAGCAGCGCCCAGACACCATGACAAGGAATACAATGCCACGGAGGTTTTGAGACTCCCCACTGAGGCCTCGCCCCGCATAAATGCCTGGAACGAATTGAAAAACCAGGCGGATGACGCCCCGAACATCAGTAACCCGGCTGCCAGCAGCCAAAACGCGCTCGAACATAGGACGCCAACACTAGCGATCCCGCACACCACCGTGCTCGCAAACAGGACCCTCCTGGCATTGTGCTGAGTGATAAAATGCCCTGACACAAAACTGCTCGTCATGTAGGCCGCTTGGAAAAGAATGCCAAGCCAGCCGCACTCCTGCATCCCCACCCCACGGACTCCTGCCGCATAAAACACGGCAAAGGATACAAAAAACACCATCCAATCCATCAACGCCGGACTAAGATATAAAAGCGCCTGCATCCGTCTCCCTGATATTTTCATTTAAGTGACTCAGGGGCAACCGTCGCATTATGAACAATGCATTGTCCAGAAAATCCACTTTGTAGTCGCTTTCGCCATACCTATTGCGATGGCGCCAACTGTCTAGTCTCCTGGAGAGTTGCTGATGGCAGGGATGAAAAAATCTGGCGATATGCCCATTTCAGTTATGTGGCAGCAATGCGCCGTTCTCGTTCAGGTAGCGCCCGGCCCTTGTCCGTCAAACGGTATTTCTGGAGACAGTTGTTGGGTTTGCTGGAGAATCTGACGTAACGAACATATGGGACGGAGCGATGCAAAAATGGTGAAAGACCTCAAATACTGGATGCCGTGAGCCACGGCCTTGCCCTACCCACTACAGTAGTGCAGTCGTATTTTATTCATCATTTCGCTGATTTTTAGATTTGCTCTTTACTGACTGTTTTCCTGCTGATAATTTAATTGTATTTGTTGGCGACAACTTTAGGGGGTCACGGGCGATTTGAATCGCTCGTGACTCCTTTTTTTTACGAAGGATACAGAAGGGAGCAGAGTCGTGTTTGTAAGTTGCGAGATTCATCGAGCTGAATGGAATATCCCCTACCCCGCCGGGTGTGATGCGGCAAGCATACCAGGGATGTTACGGCCGTTGACGTTCGTGAATCATGAATTTGCGTCGTTTCCCTGGCATCTGTCGGGGCGATTGATTCATCTTCTGAATAAACCTGTGGCGACTTTCGATTACCTGGATCCACGCTCAATCCATAGTTCATACTCATAAAAATCCAGCCTCATGTAGAGGCAGAGGCGGGTATTTCTATTGGTTTACGAAACTCTGGTTTGACTAGATATTCAGGGATTGTGACTTTGCCAAGATTCTTTTCCAGTGTTTCCAGTCCTTCAACTTTGAAGGAATGCGCCTTCCCGATGTCTTTACATGCAACTGTTATGAACGCTGCATCGGCACCATGCTCTGCACTGCAATCGCCGAACTCGGCAATTTCTGTGGAAGAAAACGGCAAGTCCGGCTCCACCCCCGTGACGTGGGCGCGAATCCAAACATTGATAGCTTTCCGGCCTGGCCGCTCGATCATGAAGGCTGGGATATCGTTGGATTTTTCAGGGTTGTTATATTTTGTAACATCCCATCCTGCATGGGCGATTGCCCACCCGATTGCAACCACACCAGGATGCTGGTCTGACAGGTAATCCATTACCTCGAAAGCATTGGCAATGCCAGCCATATCATAATCTGGTGAGGCGGGAGTGAGGCGATCACCCCAGTTTGCGGGGTCATCCACCGGACGCACAGGATATCCTTGCAGCCAAAGCATGCCGCGAATACTGTCGCCCACGGCTGGACGGTAGCCTTTCAGAATATGTTCGGAGGCGTAGAGCGTCACTTCAAAGTTCTCTTCATCATTATGCATTAGAACAACTGACATTTTGCAAAGTTCAGTGCCTTCGACCTGAAAAAATGCCACACTTTCAACAACAGTTTGAAAACTTGCATCCGCCCCATTCTCACCCATCATCATGGTGCGAAGTTGAGCGGTAGAAAACTCAATCTTTTCAATTTTTGTCACATCAGCGGCAGGATCATTTTCTAATGTTCTTTGCCGTTCAAAGTCCAACATGGGCCCTTCGGTTATTGCAAAGGTGGTTTCCTTTACTTTTTCCAGACTGTAGGCCATAGCAGCGATTGAGAACTCGTACTTTTGTCCATTGGCATAGACATGTTGCTGGCAAGGGAATAGAGGATCAAAAAAGGAAATAGTGACGGCGTTGTGGTTGACGGTCTCAACAACTCCCTCAAGATCGTCTTCATCTGGCTTAATATCCATGATTTCCAAGATATGCATCACGCCCTCCCTCATGAAGGGATACATGGTGCGCAATTCATAAGATTTCCGGCTTGGGATTCCTCCGGCAATAGCAACAAAACAGGCTGGTGAGGCCGGGAATGCATAGGCGATGGTATTCAGTTCATCCTGGTGTTCGGCGGTATAAGCGATCTGATCAGGAAGAAGTGCAACCGGCAACCCTTTCTCCAAGATGGCGGGAAGCAGTTCGATGGTTTTTTCAGCGTCTCCGAAAAATGCAGTAAGGTGTTGGCCGCCCATAGAGGTTTCCTTTCAGATCAGACTGGAATCAATCTCCTATCGGAGATGAACCTTAGCATCATTTTATTGCCGCACAAACAGGATCAGGCAATATTCATTTCCATGTTTTTCACCTATATTCATATCATTACCACCAGGACAAATAGCGTCCGTGTGATTTCGACAGATTTTTGACCTCAACCAGCAGATGAATCCCGGGGCGGCGTAGCCGCCTTGGCACCTGCCGCGGGACGCGGTTTCGAGTGAAGCGAGGGAATTCAGTTGGCCGGTGGCATAATGGGCTGAGGCGGGTTGCCAGAACTAGCCGCGATGGAATTGATCAACACGGTGGCCTGATGGTTTGCCGGCCGCCGGACAACACGCGCGTCTCCAAGGGGGTATGGGGATCTCCCCATCATTGTTTTGCAGGCGCTCTTCCGCGCGAGGCCGGCGCGCCGCCGCAAAACCAACGCGCCCGCCCCCACTGGGGGCGAAAAGGCGCAAGGGGGCTAAGGCGTAGCCGCAACAAATGGGTGAGCTTGCGAACTCCTTGAAGGGCTGGGGAGGTGTGAGGAATCGAGCCCTCCCCTGCCCGACCAACGCGCCCGGCCCCTCGGGGGCCGAGGAGCAAGGGGGACAAGCGGCGGAGTGGACCGGGAACCCGAAGGGCGGCGGCGCGCGGCTCCGCGGGGGGAGAGGGGCCCCGCGGTTTCTTCAGCCGCGCCATAGAAGCCGCCGTGCCAGTGCCCCCTGCGGTTTCCCCCCCTTTGGTGGATTCGAGTTTGGAGGGGGGATCAGGAAAGGGGGGTTTCCAAAGGGGGGGAAACTGAGGGGGGAACTGGCATTCCCGGGCCGCCCGCCGCGCTCTTCTGTGAGGATGGCGCAGCATTTTGCGGATGGCATTCCAGCGGCCGACAGCGGTCGGGGCGGAACTTTGAGCCCGGACCGATGGCGGGTGATGGAATGTCAGTCCGCGGTGCGCCATCACCGATCCCGCGAAGCGGGACTTCGAGGGCGGCACCTGCCGACCGAGTTATTTCTTGGCGCTTGAAAGGACCGGACGAAACGACGCTGTTGCTGAAACTGAACCACGGAGGCGGATTCCGCCCCTCGGGGCGGTACGAGACGGGTCCGCCGGTATGCCCCGGCGGATCCGCGAGCGCGAAGCGGCCGCCTTTGGGGTGAAGTTGAAGCATAAGGCGGCGAGGAGCCCGGCCCTTTGAAGCGCCCTGGACAATAGGGTGTCCAGAGAAAGACCGGAGGACGCGGAGCGATGCCCTGGAACGGCACCTGGCCTTTTCTTTTTCTTCGCAGGTGCCGGGACGGGCATCGCGTAGCGGTTAAGCGCCGGTACTCCGGCGCGCGCTTCTGAAGAGCTGGCGGGCCAATGAAGCAAGGTGCGTGACCCGCTTTAGCGGGCGTAGCAGGCGCCGACAGCGGTCGGGGCGGAATTTTGAGCCCGGACCGATGGCGGTGCCTGGCACGCACCTTGCGGCCCGCCAGCACCGATCCCGCGAAGCGCATATGCGTCAACCTAACGGGGTGCCTGCGTAGCAAGAATGCCTACCCAGAA
>JBAXWB010000022.1 GCA_037128595.1 bacterium | reverse complement strand
AAAGCAGATCAGTTAACAATGGAAAAGTGTCAAACGGAAATCAGGACGTGACAGAGAATTTGATTGATTCCAGTCTTGCAGACGCTGGCGCCCATGTGCTTGTCGCAGTGTCAGGCGGGGCGGATTCCGTGGCGTTGCTCCATGCGCTGCACGCGCTGGCGGAACGCCAGCGGTGGCAGTTGACGGTGGCGCATCTCGAACATGGCATCCGGGGGAAGGACTCCCGGGACGATGCCGCCTTTGTCCGGGCGCTGGCCGGGCGCCTGAACCTTCCCTGTGTGGTCGGGCGGGCGAAGGTGCCGCAACTGGCGCGGCAGCAGGGGGTGTCGCTGGAAATGGCGGCCCGTGAGGCCCGTTATGCGTTTCTGGTGCGGACCGCCCGCCGGGTGGGCGCGAGCCTGATGGCGACGGCGCATACGGCGAATGATCAGGTTGAAACGATCCTGTTGAAATTTCTGCGCGGGGCGGGGCGGGGGGGGCTTTCCGGAATGGCACCCGAAGCGGTGGTGTCCGGGATCCGGGTCATCCGCCCTTTACTGGCGGTCACCCGGGCTCAAATCGAGGCATATTTACGGGCCGGGAAATACGCCTGGCGCGAAGATGAAACCAATACCGATCCCGCCTTTCTGCGGAACCGCGTCCGGCATGAATTACTCCCTCTCCTGGAACGGGACTACAATCCGGGCATTCGCCAGACCTTACAGCGCACCCAGGCCGTATTGGCGGCTGAAGACGAATGGTTGGATGATCTGGCGCGAAAGATTCTTGAGGAATGCCGGGATACAGGGTGGATCGCGACGTCCCCGGCGCGATCAAACGCCGGGAGGGACCCCGGCGTCCACTCGGAGGATGAGAAGACGATTTCGAGGCGGTTACTAGGTTCCCATCCCCTGGCCGCCCGGCGGCGGGTGATCCGGTTATGGCTTTTCGGGCAGGGGGTGCCGGAAGAGGGGTTGGCCTTTGATGCCGTGTCGCGGGTAGATCGTTTGCTCGGGCGTTCGGCGGGAAGCGGAACCGTGGAGCTGACTGGGGGCTGGAACGTTCGGCGGCACTATGACGATCTGCGAGTGGAATCACCTGAAAAGGCCAGTACGCAACCGGTGAGAGTAAAGTTGAAGGCTCCTGGGAAGACCGTGATTCCTGGCTGGGGGCTCACCATCACCGTCACGCAGGGACCGGGATTAGTTAAAGAGAAGGGCGGGGAGCCGGGCACTCTGCCGGCCCGGGCAACGCTGAATGCCGCCGTTTGGGCGAAGAGGGGACTGTGGGTCCGCAGCTGGAAACCTGGCGACCGGATGATTCCGTTCGGGATGACAGGCTCCCAGAAAATCCAGGATATTCTGGTGAATGCGAAAATTCCGCGGTCTGTGCGGCAACGGGTCCCGGTGGTGGAGTGTGAGGGGGAGATTATCTGGATTCCCGGCTACCGGATTGCGGCACGCTGGGCCGTGGCCAATGCCGGGGATAGGAATCTGCAATTGGCGGTGACGGGAAAGCATAATCCGCTTGTGCTGGAACGGGGGCGTCGCTAGTATCACGCTTCATTTTAGAAATCAAAAAAGGAGTACATATGCGTGCAATGAACTGGATGATGGGGCTGTTGATCGTCGGGTTGACTGTGTTGACGGTTCAGGCGGGCGAGGAGTTCTATCTGGTCAAGATCAAGGGGCTCGACAAGCAGATGGAAGTGCAGTCGATGTCCGCTACGGATTACAAGGCCCTCGAGGCGGCAGTTAAGCTTGAACAGAAAATATTTCCCGAGGCGGTAACGGAGGCGGGAAAGGAATGGCGTGCGGATGAGCTGAATAAAAAGACGCCCTTCGCCGGCAATAAACTCTCTCCCCGTTCCATTGTGAGTGCGGCCAAATATGCCTCGTCAGAAAAAGCGTCCGAAGCCTTGTCGAAGTACGAGGATCAGCAGGCGAAAAAAGAGGAACGTGAATTTAAGAAGAAGGTGGCGGTGAAGTCCAAGGAGCAGGTCAAACAGGAGTCTGACCTGATGAGTGCCGCGACACTGGTCAAAACCAAGCTGGACGCCAAGGTTGCCAAGGCGGCTCCTGCTGAAGTCAAAGGGGCGGCCGCAGGCGTCGAAGCGCCCGGTGGGGCCAAGGTGAATGCCGCGGTTGAAAAGGCCGCTAAATAACGGTTCTCACCTCAACACCCCTCTTTCAAGCTGGAGACGTCATGATGGGATTAGCACTCTGGACGTTGATGCAGGAGGGGGGGCGGTTCGACTCCGTCAGTTTCCTGGTACGGGTGGCCCTGCTGGTCGCCACCTATGCCGGATTTTCGCTGGCACAGCGGTTTTGGATCCGCCACCGCTTGCTTCGCACGGTCAGCATCCCCCTGAATGTCCTGGTGCTGGTGTTGCTTCTCCTTTTTTTCCTGGGCCCGATCCTCAGCCAGTGTAATCCCCTGGTCCTGGATGCGATGCTCGCCGCCGCGATCTTTTTCGGGATCTCCCTCGGCCTCAAGACGGCGGACGTTTTCCTGTTTGACCTGATGGCGGAGTGGCGCAAACGCCCCCAAGTCCCGCTGTTGCTGCGGGACATCGGGCGTTGGGTCCTGTCGTTACTGGCGCTGATCCTGATCATCCGCGGGTTTTTTCCGGGAGTGAATCTGGATGTGTTTGCCATGTCCTCCCTGGTGGTCGGTTACATCGTCGGGAATGCCACCCAGGATACGCTGGGCAACCTGATTGCCGGTCTGGCGCTGAATACCGAGCGGCCCTTCCAGATCGGGGACTGGGTGACGATCAGCGGCAATACGGGCCGGGTGGTGGATACGACCTGGCGTGCGACGCGCTTGCGGACCAAGGCAGAAGATTACATCATCATTCCCAATGCCTCCATTGCACGTGACGCGATTGTCAATTATTCCCGACCAACGACGCACCATGGCTGTTTTTTGCCGATCGGGGTGGATTATGAGAGCCCGCCCAATGCGGTGCGGAGCGCTATCCTGAGCGTGTTGGCGGATGTCCCCGAGGTGTTGCAAGATCCGCTTCCGATGGTCTATTTGACGGGGTATGGTGATTTTTCGATGAATTTCACCATTAAATTTTTCATCGCAGATTATTCAAGGATGGACCCCATTCAGAGTACGGTGATGGATCGGCTCTGGTATGTGTTCAAGCGCGAAGGCATTGGCATTCCCTATCCCATCCAGGATGTCCGGATCAGCAACCGGCTCTCCACGGAGCGACACGCCCTGGATGCCAGCCGGAATGCGGTCAGGGATCTGGTGAAGCGTGTGGAGTTGTTTCAATCCTTGTCTGAAGCCGAGTGCGAGCGGCTGGTGTCGTCAGTGGCAACCGTCCCCTATGCTTCAGGCGAAGCCCTTTGTCATCAGGGCGAGGCTGGCGGGGCCTTTTATGTGATCCGGTCCGGCACAGTGAGCGTCTCCATTCGCGGGGTGGACGGGGTATTGAAGGAAGTCGCCCGGCTGAAGGAAGGTCAGTTTTTCGGCGAAATGGCTTTGTTAACCGGCGAGCCGCGCGCGGCCACGGTGGTCGCGGAAGGCGACGTCGAGGTGGTGCGCGTGTCGAAGCCGGCGTTTGCCAGCCTGTTGCAGGCGGATGCCGAACTGGCGGGTAAACTGGCAGGGGTCCTCGAAAAGCGTGTGGCCGCGCGCCATGCCCTGTTGGCCGCCTCCTCTCCCGGAATCCCGGCTCCGGACAACCGGTCGATGCTGACCGCCCGGATTCGCCGGTTCTTCGGGCTGGTGTAGGACTTGCCGACTGTTATTAGACGCTGTCCGAAAAAGATTGGGTTTGGAGGAAGCAGCCCTGAAAGGGCTGAATTTTTATAGCCAGGGGTGAAGCCCCTGGACATGATGATGTGAAAAATCAAACAGAACCCTGAAAGGGCTCAACCCTTACAGGGTTGATGGGGATGATGGGTGTGCGCATAACCCAAGGGTTTCGCCCTTGGCTGTGGAGTTTCTCCCTTTCAGGGAGAAAAGCGCAAATCAACAAACCATTTCGAGTAAGCGCTAATTAAGCCTGGTTGGTTCAGGATTTGTAGGGGAGAATACAGTGTTGAACAGAAGCACGCAAAGAACACGAAGGGGTGAGTGTTTTCCACCGGAGGCGGGCAGGAAAATGTCTTTTCGTGCTCTTCTGTTCACGTTTTTTTTCTCCATGGCTTTCAGCCTTCAGGCGGAAAGTGCGTTAAGTCAGGCTTCCCAACAAGGTGTTTTCCAGATTGCCGGTGCGACCGCCTCGCTCATTCAGTCCAGTCAGGCGTGGCAGTTGCGGTTTTTCCTGCCTCCGGGTGCGGCCGCGGGGATCTGGGCCAAGTATACCGGAACGGATGGCCTTCCTTCCCGGGCGAATGAGTTGCACTATACGTATGAGCTTGCCGCCGATGCCCCGGTCCCGTTGCGTGTCAGCTGGGAAATCAAGGGTGCCTCAGGGGTTCAGACCCTTCCCCTGGTATTGCGGGCACGACGGGGACAGGGAGACCTGCTTTTGGATGCCACCCGTATCGGTCCCTGGACGGAGACGGTTCTGGTGGTGGCCCATCCCGGCGGAACGGCGCCACTGGCCGGTGGCCTGGTGATGAACGCGGAACTGGTGGCCTGGGCACCCTGGCGTCTGGCCCTGGCGAGTCCCTCGGGGCGCTGGCTTGGATTATTGGCGGCGGCATTTCTGGCGGCAGCCCTCACCGGACTGACCGCACGCCGTTTCCCGGCCGGTGGGCCGGCCAGGGGCTGGTTGCGCGATCTCATTTTCGGGTTCGCCTGTGTCTTGGCGGCGGGGTCCGTATTCGCCATTTTTGCGACGGCCAACACGGGGCCCGGCCGGAGTCCCTGGACGCCGATGGGGGTGGCGCTGGCGGGAGCCTGGATGGCCGCCCTGTTCACCCGGCTCTGGGCCCGGCGCGCACCTACGCCCTGGGAGACGTTTCAACATGCCTGGATTCCCGGGGTATTGACCCTGGCGGCGGGCGAGGTGGCGATCTGGACCGCTGTCCCGCAGTGGGGGGAGCTCGGCCAGATCACCCGGTTGAGTGCCGTGATCTTCTGGTTGATGTATCATGGGGCCAATGTGCGCCGCCTGCTGACAACCCAGCATCCGGTGGATGCCGTGATGGGCTTGCGGCTGATTTTAATTCCCTTTCTCTTCGGGATTCTGCTGCTCCTGCCCAATCGCGACCTGATGTTGCAGGCGGGGTCGCTGGTGTTGCCGGGGACATGGGGCGGAGTGGAAGTCCGGATCCTGGTCGCCCGCATGGTGACCCTGATGGTGTTCAACCTGGCTGCAGCCCTGGCCTGCCGGCGCCGGGCGAACGGGGCGGGGTGGTGGGTCCGCCTGTGGGGCGCGCGCGTCACCCGGGTGCTGGTGGTCTCCGCGTGGGCGGTGGCCGTTTCTCCCCTGATAGCGGATATGGGGTCAGGGTTGTATGACCTTCCCCTGTGGATGCAACCGCTGGTAGCCATTGGAGCGGCCATGCTTTCCCAAGGGCTCTTATGGGCGGAGGCGTATCTGTTGACGGGGATGCTGCTGGATGCCATGCATCGCCGGAAACTGAAAGGGCCCGCCCTGATCGGCTATGCCCACAAAGGGTTCTTTAACGGGTTGGTATTCAGCGGGTGGTTGATGGGGATTCTGAACCTGAGCCAATGGGTGGCGGCCTCGTCCTTCTGGCAGCAGGCCTATGCCGCTGCGCCGCTCTTGTCCTGGGCCTGCCTGGGGGCACTGCTGTTTCCCTTCGTCAAGACGCTCATCGAGAGCTTTGACGGGAGCCCTTCATTTGCCCGGCGCTTGGGCCGGAATTACTGCCGGCCCGCCCTGATGTTGCGCGGGGCGGTGACCGGGCTGTTTATTTCCTGGGCCTGGAGTCATCAGTTCACCGGGTTGAGCCTGCCGGACCGGGCCGGCCTGGGTTTCGTGGCGGGGGTCGTGATATATGCCGGCATGAGTATCGTGAGTGATGCATTCTACGCGGGAACCGGGCGCGGGGGCATGGCCGGGTTGCGGCTGTATGGCGTGGAGGCGGTGCTGGGCGGGTTGGTGGGGGCGGCGCTGGGCTTTTATTTCGATCCGGTTCAGACCCCGGTGGTGGCGGCGAAACTGGCCCTGTATTGTGGTTACGGCATGCCGCCCGCCCCGTACGATGTGTATCCGCTCCTGAGCCGGTGGGGTTTCCTGAGTCTGGGCGACTATACGGGCGGGGCCCGGTTGTTATGGAACGAAGCCCTGGCCGGGGTGATCTCCTGGGGGGTGGCGGCCTGGTTGTTTGCGATCAACCGGTCCTTCCTGATGGCCCTGTTTCAGCGCGAGTGGGCGCCGGTGCGGCGTCTGGCGTCGCGTGATGGCCTGGCGGAACTGGCGGATGGCACGATCTTTGTCCTGCGCTGGGGGTTGTGGATGGCGCCCGTTATTTTTACCTTCCTGCGCCAGATGTCGGTTCCCACCTGGTATAATCAGGATGGCGCCATCCGCACGCTCTTTTGTATGGCGCAAACCGGCCTGCTGAATGGCGCCGCCTTCGAGGCTTGGAGCCTGAAGGTGTTCATGTGGGTTTTGGCCTATGATGCCTTCCGGGTCTTGATCTGGCTGGATCACATGGGCCTGAGGGTGGCGACCCTGGTGAATCTCAGTTTCCTCGGCATGGACCGGCTGGATGAGCGGGTGGCCCGCTTCCTGGGGCCCCATGCCGCCGCCCGCTTCATTCCCGAGGGGATCAAGCGGTTTACCACCTGGGCCCCGCTGTTGCTCCCGTTTTATATTCCCGCCGGCGCGGCCTGGGATCAAGTTTGGGACCAGTCGAAAGCCCTGCAGTTATCCACCACTCCCTGGATTGAGAAACTCTGGGCGCAATCGCCGGGCAACGGGGTGATCGAGGCGGGCCTGCTGCTGGCGGCGGTCGTGGCGTTGGCGACCGGATTCCGTATTTTGCGCAAACGGGGCGAACTGCCGCCCACCATTCCCGAGCTGGATAACAACGTCTATGCGTTTTCCCTTCAGCCCGGCGGGGCCCCCTGTGCGGAGTATCTCCCCCAGCGGGCAGATGTCCACCGTCGCTCCTATGAAGGGCATGATCCGGCGGGACGCGCCCTCTTTTTAGTGGAGGAGCAGGCTGACGGAACCGGCACCCATCCGGCCTGGCCGGTGCTGGGCAACTTCCCCGCGGAGCTCGGGCCGCAGCCGGAGGTGTTGGACGAGGGGGATGACCTCCGGTTCCGGCATCGCCAGCATGGACTTGACACGGAGATGGTCGTCACGCTGCCAGACGAGACCCTGCCGCTGGAGGCCTGGACGGTGACGGTTCGTAACCCGGGGGGCAAGGCCCGTTCCGTGTGTCTGGTCCCCTATGTCGAGTGGTCACTGAACAGTATGGATGCCGATCGCGGGCATACCCAGTACAACCGCCTGTTTCCGGAAATGTCGTATGTCCCCGGGTTGAATGCGGTCGTGGCGTTGCACCATACCAGCAAGTTGGCCGGGTTCCTGGCGGCAGATCGTGCCCCGGCGGGGATTCATGTGGCGCGGGTGGAATTTATCGGGCGGGCCGGTTCGTTGTGGGCTCCGGAAGCCTTGCGCGAAATGAAATGGCGCCCCCCTGAGGCCCTGGCCTCGTGCCCCATGTTTGATGGGATTGCGAGCCTGGCGCTGCGGCTGGACCTGCCCGCCGGCGGGGAAGTGAGCGTGCGTTTGTGGGTGGGGTGTGCCGCTTCGCTGGAAGCCGCCGAGACCTTGATCAAGGCGTGCGCTTCGCCCGCCGTGTTAGCTTCAGGTGGCGCGGGGTGTCCCGTCACGCCAACGACCGATAAGTCTGCTGCCGGACTGCTCATCGGCCATGGCCGTCCGCCACCGGACTGGGCGCCCCCCTATGCCCGCTTTGAGGAAGGTGGCCGCGTGATGCGGGTGCTCACTCCCTTTACCCCGCGGCCCTTTGATCACACCATGGCCAATGCCCTGGGCCATGTGCTGGCCGTGACCCAGCGTGGCTTGCATTCCTCATCGAGTGTGAATTCGCAGCAGAACCGGTTGACGCCCGACTGGGCCGACACGACCACCCGGGAGGTGCCAGGCGAAGCGATTTACCTGTATGACTGCGATCACCGGCAATGGGTCTCGCCGACTTTCGAGCCGTTACGGGCCTCCGGTGCGGTCTATGAGACGGAGTTCCGGACCGATGGGACGGCGGTCTTTCATATGAGGCAGGGAACGCTGGCGAGTGAGCTGACGGTATTTGTTCCGCCGGATGAGCCGCTTGGTGTCTATTGCCTGAAACTCCGCAACGAGGGAGATCAGGTCCGGCGCTTTTATTGTGCGCCGTATTTCCAGATGACGCTGGCGGCGCAACCGGAGCATTCCGGGACGTTGCTGCGCCATCCCTCGTCGACGGGGCATGGGTGGCTGTTTGAGAATCCCCGCAATACCTTCCGCACCGGGCCGGCCTTTGTGGCGGTGTCCCTCAAGCCCGAGGCGAGTACCACCCGGCGGGGTGAATTTTTCGGGGCGGGGCGGACGGTGGCGCATCCGGCCTGGGTGGAAGGCGGGGCGGCGCCCGCGGATCTTCATGACCCGCAGGCGGTGGCCGCCTTCCGGATTGCGGTGGAGATTCCCCCTCATGCGGAACGTGAGGTGGTGGTGGTGCTGGGCCAGACGGGGACTCAAGCGGAGGCGGAACACCTCATCGCGCGTTATCTGGAGGTCGGGCATGCGGCCGGTCAGCTGGCCGCCACCCGCCGCTGGTGGAACGGGTTTATGGGGACGCTGGACGTGGAGACGTCCGATCCGGCCGTGGACGGGTATTTGTACTGGCTGCGCTATCAGGCGCTCGCCGAACGCATCTGGGCCCGTAAAGGCTTCTATCAGGCCAGTGGCGCGTTTGGATACCGGGATCAGTTGCAGGACTGCGTGAATCTGATCTGGGTTGATCCGGCCCTGGCCCGCCGTCAGATTCTGCTGCATGCCGCCCAGCAGTTTGTGGAGGGGGATACGGTCCACTGGTTCTTCCTGCAGCAGGATGGACGGACCAGTTTCTCGAGTCGCTCACATGCCTGCGATAACCTGTTATGGCTCGGCTGGGCGGTGGCGGAGTATGTCCGCATGACCGGGGATGAAACGCTGCTGGATGAGACGGTCCCGTATCTGGATGCCGAGATTCCCCTCCTGCCGCTGCCCGAGGGCAAGCAGGGGATGGGCTTTTTCCCGTTGCGATCCACCCGGGCGGATTCGGTGCTGGCTCATGTGAGGCGTGCGCTGGATCTGGTCCTGAAAAAACGCATGGGCCGGCATGGACTGCCACTGATGGGGACGGGCGATTGGAATGACGGGCTGGATGAAATCGGCAGTGAGGGACGTGGCGAAAGCGTGTGGATGGGCTTCTTTCTGTATTATATCCTGCGCGAGTTAATGCCGGTGCTGCAGCGGCGATGTCTCCCGCGCCATGCGGCCGCGTATCAGCAGCGCCTGGAGGCGCTGGGGGTGGCGATCAATGAAACCTGGCGGGAAGACCGGTATTTGCGGGCCATTCATGATGATGGGACCGAGATCGGGGTCAAGGGAAGCGGCATCTGGGAAGTGGATGCCCTGACGGCGGCCTGGGCGGTTTTTGCAGGGGTTGATAAAGAACGGGCGCGAATAGTGTTTGATACGGCGCTCCGGACGTTGGAACGGGAGCATGTGATCCTGCTCGGCTGGCCGGCGTTGAATGAACAGACCAAGCCCTATCTGGGCAGGAGTTGCAAGTATCCCGAAGGCGTGCGCGAAAACGGGATGTACTGCCATGGGGTGCAGTGGATGGTCGGGGCCGCCCGGCATCTGGCGGAGGAGCGGGCGGAAGCGGGCGATCCGGTTGCGGCCGCCACCTACCGTGAAACGGCCATCCGGCTATGGCGCAAGATCTCGGCGTTGGATCATACGACCCCCGACCAGATTGAGCGCTATGGCGGACAGCCGAATAAACAGCCGGCGGATTTGTTGACCACGTTTGATTCCGGACGGATGATCTGGAATGGCTATACCGGTGCCGCCGCCTGGATGTTCAGGCAGGCCCTCGAGGGGGTCGTGGGAGTCAAACTGGAAGGCAACCAGATGAAGTTGCCCGCTGACCTGGCGGACCCCCGCGGTGGCCTGCGGGTGCACAAGATCTCGCGTGATTTGACGAACAGTCCATTCAGAAAAATGGAGGGCGCCGCTCCGTCGGCGCCGGGAATAGGATAAGGTTTTGACAGAGCAAAACCCTCCATATGCATCGTAACCTTAACATCATAATGGCTGGCCTGGCGCTTCTGGCCACGGTGGTTGCCGGTGGCGAACCAGTCGCGTCTCCGTTTTATCTCCCGTCCATCCCTCCTCAGCATGTCCACATGCGACAGTTGGTGGAGAATGCGCTGGGCTATATCAAGCCCGGGCAGGGGCTGTTTGACGAGGCCTCCGGTTATCCGGTGGAGGGCTGGAATGATCGCAATGGCCTTCAGTTGAGGGGATTTACCCAGCTCACGACGATTGGAGAATGGATTGAATTGTTAGCCCACATCGCGGCGGGGATGGCCGATCAGCCCTATGTGTCACGCCTGGAAGCGATGGGCGAACTGGACCGGGTCAGCCGGTGTCTGGTTCAGGATCAGGCCGATCCGCTGCTGAGTGCGCAGGGGTTGCTTTGTAATTTTATCGGGTTCGATCACGGCCGGCGGGTCGCCCCGTTAGGCGCGGATGCGTACCGGAAGGATTTTATCGAGGCGTATGGGGAGCCGGAGGGGCTGGCCGTATGGCGTGCGCTCGAACAGGCCGGATGGGTGCGGCCCCTGGCCAATGGGGAGCAGGGCGAGATCCTGCGCGGCGCGGGCTATGGCTATGGCCAGGCGGGCTTCCAGGGTGCCCTGGCCCCCTATGCCTCGCATGAGGGCCAGATCAAGCTGATGACGATTATCGACCGGCGCGTGGTGCAGGTGGTCTTCGGGGACAATGCCAATCTCAGCGCCTCCGTCGCCAAGGCCATAGGACTGTTGTTGAGTCCGGACATTACACCATCTAATCCAGGACGGCTCGGCGAGACGCCTCGCCCTACCGGAATAGCGGAAACTTCAAGAGGTGGGGCGAAGCGTCCCGCTGAGCCGTTGGGTCCGCAGGCGGCCCTTATCAGGGCGCGGTTGGAGGGATTCCTTGAGGCCCAGCAGGCCGGGTATCGCACGCTCTATGATGCGAAACGCGGTCTCTTCCGGTTCGGCTGGAATGCCACCCATCAACAATATCTGGGATGGGCGGATGGGGCGGGGGTCTGGCAGGCCGCCTATGCCGACTATTTTGTCAACGAGTTCAGGGGCCCCATGGCCTTTGTGGTGGTGCGTTTCGGATTTCCTGATGACCCCTTGCGGTATCAGAACTTTAAAATCAAATCACGGCTCATGACCACGGGCCGGGAATGCTTTACCCTGGGGGTGTGGGAGGGATCGGCCTTTCAGGCGCTCGGGCTTTCCCTGTTCATGGGGGAACGCCGGAATCCCAGTTGGCGGGCCAGTCTTGAAAATGCGGTGCGGATCAATCTGGACTATTCGCGTGCGTATCATCTGCCGGGATTTCTGTCAGAGGCCTATAGCGGGAAGGGATATCAGTACAGCGGCAAAATAGGCGTGCCGGACCTGGCGGTGGTCAGTGATGTCCGGATCACCAATGCCCCCTCAATCTACACGCTGGGGGTGGCCTACAGTATCCTGCCGGATGACGTGGAACGATTCCTCCGTGATCATTGGTCCTGTGTTTCAGCACTGTTTACCGCGCATGGTCCCTGGGAGGGGATCCACATGGCCACGCAGTTGCCGATCCGGTGTCAGACGGCGGTTCATGTGATGTCGCTGATCCTGGGCGGACTTGGGCAGAGTGATGACGCCATGGCGCGTTACCTTGACCAGCGCGGGGTGGCGGGGGCATTGCGTTTGATTTATCCCGACGGGAAGCCGGCCGATCTGCTGGTGCCGGGCAGCCGGACGGTGGTCTGGTCGCCGGATGGAAGTTCGCTGGCGTTGGACCGCGGGTGGCGTGGCTGGCGGTTGACCGGGAAAAAGGTGCGACAGGCGGCGGTGACGTGGCTGTTCGATCAGCCCTCAGGGGGGCTGGCCTTGTCCGGGGGTGAGTTGCGGCTCCGCTACCGCAATCGCGGCCCCGTTCTAAAGGCGGTGATCAGTTTGGAGCGGCCGGATTCAGAAGGACGTGCGGTATCGCAGGAGATCATGGTGAAGTTTCATCACACCCGCTTCCTGGCGCAGGAGCTCCGGATTCCGCTTCCCGCCACTCCGGGGTTATTGGATGTAAAAAAAGTGACACTGTGGTTGGGTTCCGATGAAGTCCGGAAAGTCGATTTAGTCGTGTCGGGTTTTAAATTTCTGGAGTAACGGTTCAGGTAGCCGACCAGGAGGGCTGCCGCCTCATTGCAACAATCAATCCCTATATACTTCATCGTGTGAGCCGATGTCCAGGAGGGTGATTTCGTGCTCAGTCAGTACGATAATAAGGACAATGCGGTAGGCGTAGGTTAGGCTGATGGCGTGTTTGTCCGTGTGCTGGCCTTTCAGTCGATGTAACCGGAGCCGTGAGGCATGGGGGTCAGCCTCAAGCTGTTTCAGGACGTCTTCAAAAAGGCCGGTGAGATCGGGATGTCGGCGGAGGAATTTACGTGCTGTTCGCGAGAATGTTTCTGTCCAGACCAGGGTGAAGTTAGCCATGGGGGGTTCCGGTTGGTTTTAGTTTTTGGAGCGCAATTCCTTCATCAATAAGGCGGCCGAGCCACGCCGAACCCGGCCCGCTTTCAAATCATTTTCGGAAGCGGCCAACCGTGCTTCAGCCAGATCAGTCAACATTTCCTGATAAGTGGCTTCGGACATAACGACATAGGCAGGGTGATTGCTTTTGATGAGATGGACCGGTCCGTTCGCCAGCCCCTCATCCACCGCCGAAATTCCCCGTCTTTTGATTTCCTGTACCGCAATCATGGTCATAATGAGTACTCCTTATTGCATCTGATATAGCACTATCATCATGGGTTGCCAGCATCCTGTCAAGTTTCGATCTTTCCGCCATATCCCCGCTTGTAAAACGACTGATTGTTTAACATGTTAGTAATCAGTGAGTTGCATAAAAGTCTCATCATGAGACTTTTCGCAACTCTATCTGTGGAATAGGAACGTCGATTTAGCCCTGTCGAAATTTAGATTTTACCAGTGTGGCCATCCTTTGCGATCCTTGCCGTTCTGATGGTTGCTCCTCCTGTCCGACTTTTCAGTCAGAAATACCAGTAGTACGGTGAGGATTCCAGTCATTACGAAAGCGATTCCCAAGACGAAACCAATGTTCGATTTGTGGAGGAATGAAGCCCACATCATAAACAGGATGCCTGCACCGATCAGTATTCCTACGAGCACTTTTTCGCCAGATCTGTAGAACCAATGTTTGAATCCCATTCATACCCCCGACAAATCGAACTTTATTTATTTTAAGGCATCACCACTACAACTGGACTGTCCATGAATATGCTATCGGATTGCGTAACATGTTCCTTGCCGATCAAAGGCCGTGGTTCTGATATTGTATGCGGGCGAGGTACCTTCGAAATGAATCCATCCGATGTTTTCGCACCATGCAGAGCCATTAAAGGACCCGGTGTCGGTGTTGATGGCCACCTGGCCGTGGGTCGAGTGGAAGTTGACCCACCCGAAGTGTTTACTCCATGCATAACCTGACAGATTGCCCGTCTGGTCCATGTTCACACCCCAGTCAGTCGCGCCGGTATTGGCGTAAGGCCCCGTTCCTGCACCGAGTTTCAGCCAGCCGGTATTCTCCGTCCACATGTACCCGGCGAGGTATCCGTTGACTCCGTTCGGTATTACCGTCACCCCGCCGTGCGTCGGCGAGGCATTCACCCATCCCGCATGGCTCGACCAGGCGTATTGGTTGGTGGAGTCGATGTTGGCGGCCATGGTTTCTGCGCAGACAAAACTAATCACAAGAACCGACAATCCCATAAATCGAGCGATCATATTGCCCCTCTCTACTCAAGTTTAAACCATCAAAATACCGGACAATCCCTATTGGCCACCACGGACGGGCCAGACGTAAGACGTAGAAACCGTCTTAACGTTGCCACCTGCAATGCCGAAGTTCAGGTGCATGTCCCAGGCGTTGGCCGTATTATCCGAACGCGTAGTACTCGACCAATAGTAAGATGACTGAACGCCGGTGAACGGCGACAAACTCGACCACTGTCCATACCCCGATGTGTTGCACAACGCGGGGCTGCTTCGGCGGTAGTCAATCAGACTCAGCAGTTCCCGTATATTGGGTAACCGCCAGGCGCCCGCCACTGACCCATCGGTCAGCCCATGCGCACCGTTAGCCAGCGTGGCACAGTCTGTTAACGCCTGAGCCCAAGTTTGCCCTCCAAACGCATTGGCATCCTTCAGCCAGATGAGACCGGTCAGATTGTCTGTTACCGTGCCATCGCCGATGTCCGTAAACCGCGGACTTGGCCATGCCACACCTCTCTTCAGATCCCCGTCATCTCCCGCTGCATACGAGGTCGTTTGCGCGGTTTTCGCCACCTGTGCAATCTTGGCCGTTCCCGTCAGTTCGGTTCCGTCCACCCACGCCTTCTTGCCGGGGAGAATATCCCCCGCCACGGCATCGCCGCTACTCGTGTTGACAACGTTTACGTTACCTGCAACGCCAAAGAGGGTGATTCCTGATTTGATGTTGGCACTCACCAGATCGATGTCCACTGCCACAAGAGTTGTTACCCCGTAATAGCCCGCACCTACCGTACCGTTATTCGCAGAAAGCGTCTGAGAAGCCATTGTGCCGGTGACCAGGGAACCATTCACGTAGGCTTTCTTGGGCGAGAGAATATCGGCGGCCGTCGCTGGTGTGCCGGATGCTGTATCCACCACTGATGACTTGCCTGCAACGCCAAAGAGGGTGATTCCTGATTTGATGTTGGCAGTCACCAGGCCTGCATCGCCCCCCACACTGCCGGCGCCATTGTGGTATCCCTGCGGAATTGTCTGCGCGCTGGTACTCGGCGTGATCGTGACGGCGCCATTATTGGCCATTGTGCCGGTGTTCGTGCCCCATGCACTGGCGTTCAGCCCCCAATACGTTTTGCCGATGAGTACCTGGCCAGCCCCGGCGGCATCCGCATTTGTGGTCGGGGCCTTGCTCATGATTTGATTGAGTGTATGGCCGGTGCTACCGGGCCCGGCGACGGGCCCGGCATACACACTCTGTGTACCATCCACGCCGGCATCTAATCGGTTGTATAAGTCTTCAAGCGTGTACATGGCGCTACCAGGGTCAGTAGGCGCCGCAGGGGAGTCCAAAACTCCAGCGTGAGAAAATGAAAAACCGAATACGGCAAACGCGGCGAGGATCATTTCCAATTTACCGCGATTGTGCCGTTTTAGGCCCGCATCCAAGGATAGACCTTCAGGCCGAAGTGGTGTGACTTTAATCATTTCTGCGATCTCCTTTGGCAGCAAGTGGATGTGCTTATACATAGGGGCTCTTTCTGATGAGCAGTATATCCCCTCCCACCGGCCGCTTCTAGCGGCGCAACTGGGTATATTATGGGTATGGGGTGCGGGAAACCTTCTGCCGGTTTAGGACGATCGCTACCGTAGAGTGGCGGTGCGCAGGTCCAGTTACAGGAGCCGAGCGTCCGTATCAGCCCTCAGCAGCCCCGCCTCACCGGCTTTCTGCACGGCATCCGCACGCCCGTGGGCATGCAGTTTGCCGTAGATGCGCTTGATGTGCGTGTGAACCGTGTGGCCGCTCAATCCCAGCGCCCCCGCGATCTCCTTGTAGAGGCGGCCTTCCGCCACGAGATCCAGCACGGCACGTTCGCGCGGCGTCAACGCATGGTCGTCCACGCCAACCGGGTGAAATTCGCGAATAACCTGGCGGGCGATGGCTGGGCTCATCGGCGAGCCTCCCTGCGCCAGTTCGCGTAACGACGCCACCAGCAACTGGGGGGCATCGCCTTTCAGGATGTAGCCGTAGGCTCCCGCCTTAAGTGCGGCAAACACCGTGGTCCGGTCTTCGCAGATCGTGAAGGCCATCGGAATCACCGCCGGATAGAGTGCCCGTACCCGGCGGATCAGCTCCACGCCGGATATGCCCGGCAGGTCGATGTCCGCCAGCAGGATGTCAATATCACCCCACGTACCTTGCGCCAGGGCTTCCTCCGCCGAGGTGTAGGTGCCCAGTATCAGGATGTCCGGCTCGCGCGCCAGCCGTATGGCCAGCGATTTAAGCAACGTGGCATTGTCTTCAACGAGGCAGAGATTCATTGGCGACACTCTTGCAGAAAGTGCGCGGTCAGTTCAAGCGTCTCATCTGGGTAGTTTATGGGGATGGGGATCAGAAACCGGCACCGGGTTCCGTTCCCTCCGGAAAGGCTCATCTCGCCCCCCAGTTCGGCGGCCCGCTTGCGTAAATTGGCCAGTCCGTGCCCCAGTCGGACTGCCGCCGGATCAAACCCCTGCCCGTTGTCCTGAACCACCGCTTCGAAGCCCTGCTCCGAAAAACGCAGGCGCAATTCCAGCCGGCTGGCCCCGGCATGCTTGACGGCGTTCGTGATCGCCTCCTTGATCATACGGAACATTGACATGCCTGCTAGTAACGATAGGGGCGTTTCCGGCACAGGCCCCTCGACAGTAGACTCAAATTCCATTAACCGGCCCGCGCACGAAGCCTGCCCGGAGTTGCGGACATCCAGCAGCCAGTCGGACCAGACGAGTTCCCGATGCTCCATCGCGTTCATCAGGCTGCGGATCTCGGCGTTGCCATCGATGGCCAGCGTTTCGATCTTCTCGAGCGCGTCGTCCTTCGCCGCCGTCTCAGTCTCCTGCAACCCCAGATTGGCTAGCAGGCTGATGTTGATGGCAATTCCCCCCAGTCCGTCGTGCATGTCGCGCAGGAGGCACTTTTGTTGCTCCACGATCCGGGCGTCTGCCCGGACGCGCTCCAGCTCCATCCGGTCCAGTTCGGCCTGATGCCGCAGGGTCATGTCCCGCCACACGTGGAGCCGGCCCACCCGTTCGTTGCCGCCGTCTGCCGTAATGTCCAGCCGGTTAACCTCATACCAGTGCGGTTGGCCTCTGATATCCGCCTTCAGCATGCCCGACGTTTCATCCAACGATTCCCTCCACGGCACAGGCAACGTGTCGGCTGGCTGTTTGGCGCAGACGGACAGGGTGCGCCCAACGGCATGCTCGCAGGCTTGATTCATATCCACGATCCACCCGCGCGCATCGGTCACCAGCACCAGATCCGGAAGGTGGTCCAGCAGGATACCCCGGGCCAGAGGCACGATATCCAACGCGCGATTGCGCAACACCACCCAGGCCAGAATACTGATGGAAAACGCTAGTGAAAAGGGCGCAAGGTTGATGTTGGCCACCGGGGTTTTGCCGAACGAATATCCAATGCTTATAAGCAGTGGCACAAAAAGCCCGAGGATCAGCAGGGTGAGATTTTGCCGGCGAACGCCGCGGGAGCGCGGCCACGCAACCAGCAACAAGCCAAAGGCGAACAGTGCCAGCAGTTGATTATACAGCAGGTAAAAACAATACCAAGGCCCCTGGGAAAAGTTCAAGATGCCTACCGAGCCGATGGCCTGAATTTGCATGTCGAACAGAAATAGATGGTGAAAGGGCGCGGTGACGGCCATGAGCATGGTGACCATATTGAGGGCGGCAAAGGTCCGCCAGAACGCCAGGGGAATCCAGGCACCAAGGTTGAACAGCCCGCACGTCATCAACAGCCATAACATAGGCACCCAGGCCAGGAAGAGAAAACGCCCCAGCCGCAGGGCCACCTTAACGTCGCGCGCAGGGAGGATTAATTCCAGATAATAGGTGATCGCCCAGATCATGCTGCAGACTAGCATCAACATGAAGTAGCGGGTGGTCGTGGTGCGCGGGCGTGACCACGCATAGCCCAGCAATACCATGTAGGCCAGGCTGATCAACAGCAAGATGTGCGCGGCGTAGGTCATGTGACATGAAATCGTTTGAGGGACACCACTTGCGCGGTTCTACAGGGGACTGCAGGTAACATCGTAAATATTTCAAAAAATAGCAGGACCGGTGGGGAATGTCCAGAACATCACTGAGCTCCTAAGCTGCAGGAGAATATGGTCCGGTTCCATCGACACCCTCTTCCGGGGGCATGAGTAGCGCCCTCCATTGAAGAGTCCGCCGTTCCATTCCAAGTTAGCGGAGGATCTTCCTGAGCACCGGTTCGATACTGTCGGCCATCCGGAAAAAGCCGAGGTCGGTCGGGTGGACGTTATCCACCGTACATTCCCAGTAGTCTTTGCCGAGCAAGGGAGCGCCATCGAGAAAGTGGATGTTTGGGTCGCCCGCCTGTTGCATTTTTCTCACGAGGGTTCGCTGCATGCGGTTGCATTTTTTGCGGTCACGCGACTTGCCCGGATCCCCCGCCAGGGCTTCCTGACCAAACCGGATTTTGGAAATCACCAGAATAGGGGCGGTTTTGTGAGTCGCGCGGAGAATGGCGATGAATTCGGGAAGCGTGGTGGCGAACCTGTCGAAAGTCACGCAGTTCGCTTCGTAATCCAATATCAGTATGGCCGGGTTTTTGATTAACGCCATGTTGCGGGCCACGTCCGGTTCGCCTTTTCCGCTTCCGGAGAAACCCAGATTGATAAACGGGATATTGAGGCGGCGGCTCAGGATATTGGTGTAGCAGGAACCGGGACGTGACGCGCACCCGCCCTGGGTAATGGAGGTGCCATACACCACCACAGGCCGGTTCTGCCGATAGGCCGGTGGCGCTTCAATCTTGGCGTCCGCCTGCAGGCCGATTCGGATGGCATTGACGCCTTTATACAGGGGGAAATTGATCGTGAAGGTGCGGCGCTTGCGCTGGCTGCAGTTGAAAAGTTCGCAGGTGAATTCGGTGGCGCCGATGGCAAAGCGGGAGACGGAATAAAAGATCTCTTTTCCGGGTTCACCGACATATAGATCGAATCCGCTCATCCCCGTCTGGGCCATATGGTCCATTGCGCCTGCATCACGCAAGGTGACTTTCAGGCTGATTTTTGCACTATCCGTACGGAACTTGATCTGTCCCCCTGCCGTACACCAGGCCAGCCCGTCCACCCCGGCCGGGAGTGGAGATGGCGGTGTGACCGGGAACCGGCGATAGACCTGGTCCTGATCAAACCAGTGAAAGCCTGCCAATTTAAACGGGCGCTCATAAGGCAAGTGCCATATCAGGCCATTCTCATCGGCTTTCTTGACCTCCATGTTTTGGTCGAACTTACTGATGTCCAAGGTTGGCTTTTTTTTGCTGATCATGATTGGCGCTCCATATAAAAATTCCTTTTCAAAACCTGCTTAGACCCCGGGCGGCGGTGGCCAGTTGGGCGGCAATGTCGGGCTGGACGGTGCCGGTTACATCCACCTCGGTGCAAACGCCCGTCGGGGTGATGCCAAGCAACGTGAGATGCAGGGGCGCCGGCCTTTTAAGCTCCGTGTCAAAACGGGGGATGCGCTCGAGTGAATGGGCCACAGGCTTGAACAGGGCGTCCCGGTAGACCGCCAGTTGCAGGGCATAGCGGTCAGCCAGTTCCCTGGCGGTATGGGCGGAGAATTTATAGTCCAGAATGTGCCAGGCGCCGGCCTTGAAATAGAGTAGATCCACTTTGCCATCCACAATGACCTCTGTTTCTTCATGGTCAAAACGGGCCACGAAAGGCATTTCCCGGATCAGGTTCTCCGGCGCAACCCCTTCAAGCAAACGGGTGATCGTGACGGCCGCCTTTGTAACCGAACCGATGACGCTGACCTGCTCGGCCGGGGTGAGCTCCGCCAGTCCGGGTGCCTGGGAAACCTGACGCTCCAAAGGAACGTGGGAGTGGTAATCCAGGGTCTCGAGAATCTGATGGGCCAGGGTGCCGAGCTGGGCTTTAGTGAAAGCGGGCGCGACGTCGTGTTCAGGCGGGGGGGCGGCTTCAGGTCCCTCGTCCCGGTTATCCATGGCTTTATGCGTGACGTTGACGGTCACCAATTGGAGGGGGCTGGTGGGGCGTACAAGGGCGGTAACGGGGAAGCGGTATTGGATGCTTCCTGTACGGGGAGCCGGGAATGCCGGTCCCCGCGTCAATTGGGCGGGCGTCACCAGCGGTTGGTCCGGCGGGGGGGCGCCCAGGGCCAGCCACGCCGACTCAATCTCGCCATAGGGGCGCAGGCGAACCAGTTCAGGCTTGAAATCACAGGACAGGAGATGCTGGTTGATCCAGGACCGCCACGTCTCGTCGCTGTTGAGGTTGGGATTCTCAGAGGAGAAAATCAGGAGATCTCGCGCCCGGGTGGCAGCCACATAAAATAACCGGCGTGACTCTTCATTGCGGGCCATCTTGTTCCGTTCGAGCTCCTCGGCATAGCCCTCGGCATCCACCTGTTCTTCAAGCGTGTCGTCCTCATTGTAGAACTTCAACCGGGCCGTGAGCGCGGAAGGGGCCTGTTCGTCGCCATGAATCACATGGATCCAACTGGAGTCATTGCGCGGGATGCGACGCAGGTCCGGAACAATGACAACGGGACTGGAGAGGCCTTTGGCGGCATGAACGGTGTTGATGCGAACCGAGTCGTCGTCGGGATCCAGTACGGCGGCGTCAGGTGCTTCGCGGCCATGGGTGATCTCGCTGGCGAGCCGGCTGGCGGTGGCCTGTAGATCGAGGTTTTCGGAACGCTCCAGATCCTGGACCCAGGACAGGAGCTTCTGGAGGTTAGCCAGGCGTTGCACCCCGTGGAAGGTTCCCGCGAGGATGGCATCATAGCCGGTCAGGTGTGTAGCCTCCCGTACCAGATCCACGGCGCTCACGCGGCCTGCCAGGCCGCAGAGGCGGCGCAGGAGTGACGCGGTCCTGAGGAAGGCGGTGCCATCGGAGGGGGAGGTGCGGACGGCCAGGTCGTTCGCGATGAGGGCGGCGGCATCCGGCTCCGCGGTGACGATCCCGCGCAGGGATGGGTCGGCGGGGGATGAGGAGAGCACCGCCACCGCGTTATCTGACAGGGCACAGAAGGGGGAGCGCAGGAGGGCGAGGAGCGACTGGCGGTCCAGCGGAAAGGCCAGCCAGGCCAGGAGGTTGGATACGTCCTGAACTTCCTGGCGCATGAAAAAGCCGCGGCCGGCGCCATCCGTGGTGAAGGGGATATTCTCTTCCTGGAGGGCCTGCTCATAAAGACTCTGCCGGTTGGTGGCCCGTAATAAAATCAGGATGTCGCGGAACCGGTAGGGCTGGCCCTGGGGCGTGATCCAGGTTTGGGTGGCCGAATCCCAGACCCGGGGCGGATGCCACTCGCCCTGGCGGGTCTGGGTAGTGAGCAGGCGGATCCGTCGGGCGATCGCGCGGGCTTCAAGGGCTTGAGCGTGTTCTGAAAGCCCTGCCACCTGAGCCCAGTCGGTGGCGGCGCTGGTGGATGATTCAGCGGCCAGCTTCCCGATGTCCCGTTTCGTGATCGTGATCCGGATGCGGGCGTCACTGCTGGCTTCGCCGGATTTCGATGGTTTGCCCGGCACCGGGATCTGGTCCTTGGGGGAGGGGCGTATCTCCCAGTCCGGGAACAGGCATTCAACGGCCGGACCGGTGCTGGACCGGGCGGCCGGGCAGGAGAGCAACTCCTCGTTTTCGCCATAGAGGTCGGTGCCCATGACCACGCCGGCAAAGATATCATTCACCCAGTCCAGAATGCCCTGCTGACTGCGATAGCTGGTGCGGAGCGGGATCGGATTGAGTTTCAGGGTGGCCCCCAGCTTGTCGAGTCCATCGGGATCGGCACCGCGCCAGCTGTAAATGGTTTGCTTGGTGTCGCCGCACACCGCCACGGCCGCCTGGGAAGCGGCCTGGACCAGGAGGATCAATTCATTTTGGAGCCGGTTATTATCCTGGGCTTCATCGACGATGATGACGTCGGTGGCAGGAACGGCGCCGGGATTGCGCTGGATCAGGTCGCGGGCCCGGAAGAGCAGATCATCAAAATCAAGGACCCCCTGCTCGCTTTTGCGGGCATGGATGCCTCGTGCGCAATCCTGGGCCAGGGTGATAAAGGAGATTAAAAGCCGGCTCGCCTCCTTGCGTTGTGAGTAGGCGGCCAACGTGGCCAGGCTCGCCTGAACGGATTTGCGCAGCTCCTTGATGTCATCGTCTTTGCCCCAGTTTTTCTGGGTAAAAGGAACTAACCGGCCGGCGGCTTCAGACACGGACTCCGGCGTCGGCGAGTGGCCCAGCAGTTTGATTTCCTGGTGCAAGCCGCTGGCCATGGCTTTGATGCTGGCGCCACCGCCGGCACTGGCCTTGAGGTCGACCGGCTTGAGCAGGGCCGTCAAGTCGGTGAGCCGGGGTTCGGCGGGCGTGAGGACGAGGCTGGCCGGCGTGGCGTTTTCAAGATCGATTCCCCAGGTGGCGCATTGGGTAATGGTTTGAAGGGCGGCTTTGCTGATCTGGTCCACGCCGTGGCCTTCGCATAGTTTTTCAAGATCTGGAAGATAGGAGGCCGCTGAATAAACCGCTACGGACGGCGAGGCTGCCGTCCCTCCCAGTGGGGATACGCCTTTCTTTGCCTGATGACGGGAGGGGCCGCGGCCTCGCGGACCGTGCTCCGATCCCAGCGCCTTGCGCAAGGCCGACTGGGCGGCCTCGCTTCGCAGCACCGCGGCGTCCGCTTCCTCCAGCACTGTGAGGGTGGGTGACAGGCCCAGCTCCAGGGTATGGCGCGCCAGTATCTGCTGGGCGAAGGAGTGGATGGTTGAAATGGTGGCGCCTGAAAGACGGCGCAGCAGGCTCCAGCAGAAGGCCTCGTTGTCCGGGTCGCCGCCAGCGAGTTCCTTCTCAATGGCTTCGGTGACGCGCGACCGCATCTCTGCCGCGGCATTGCGGGTGAAGGTCAGCATCAGAATCCGGTCGGGCGGGATGCGCTGGCCTCCGTCAAAGATGGACCCGGCGGTCACGCCCGGCAGGGAGTGGTCGTCCGGCGGATAGGGGCGACCGAGCAGGAGCGCCTGGTAAAGGCTGACCACCTGATGGGTCTTCCCTGTTCCGGCAGACGCAATGAAGCGGATATTCTGGCAAGGCGTTGTCATGGTCAATCTCTTGCTAAAGCTTATGAATATTAATCATTATGAGTCCGCCGGTTGGTCGGAGTCGGGAAGCAGGCTCGCATAGTGGCGGCAGCCGCCGGCAAAGGCGCAGTATTCGCAGGCGATGGGAGCGACGGCAAATTCGCCACGTTCATACTTGTCGAGCGCTGCAAACGTGCTGGCGGTGAAGGCCGCCAGGAGTGAGTCGGATCCATTCAGTAGCTCCTGCAACTCTTCGGGCTCCAGGGGTTGGCCGTCCGTCGCGAGCCAGCGTTTCTGGCAGTCCTTGATCAAATCCTCCGCCGGCAGGGCATAGGAGAGATAGTGCATGTAGATCGGAATGGCGCCTGCCGGGCCAGGCCGGAAGCGCGAGGCGGCGGCCAGGGCATAGGCGGGTAGCTGGCAGTCTTCCGCCCGGGCAATCATGGCGGCGAGGGTGGCGGAGGAGTGCTTGGCCTTGGATTTGCCTTTGTAGTCCACGACGATGATGGCCTGCAGGATCCGCTGCGTGTCAAAGACCAGATCGACCCGGTCAATTTTGCCGTGGAGGCGGACCTTGCGGTTGGCCGCTGAAGCCGCCGTGAGTTCAACCGAGGGGGCGTCGGCCTTTTTTGAATGACTGTTGAAGCCGAACTCGAGCAGACAGGGAAAGCGTCTGACGGGCTGGCCGGCTTCAGCCTCCGTCAGACTGTTCGGCAAGGCGGTTGGCGCAATGGCCGTCCGGACCAGGTTGCGGACCGCGCGCTGAACCCGGCGGCATTGGATAGTCAGCTGTTCAGGGGCACCCAGCATCCATTTCGCATTCCCACTGGTCGCCCACTTGAGAAGGGTCTCGGAAAGCGCGTCAAAAAAAGCGAGGGTGCGATCGCTCCGGTCCGGCTTGAGGGAGACCAGCGGCAGGGCGTCCGATGACGGGCGGGCGCCGCCCTCCTGAAGATGCCAGACGCCATGGCGGTCAGGAATCGCCCAGTCCGGTGTGATCACGTCCGCATAGGTCTCCGCGATGTCGCTGAGGCGGGGGAGCGGGAGGGAGGGGGCTGCTCCCTGCAGGAGGTGGAAGCCCTCATTCATGATGAAGTGAATCGCGGTACCGAAATCACGGGGACTGGCCTCGAGGTCATTCCGTTCAATGGGCTCCACCCCGGCAATGTACTGGAGGTAATAGCGGTAAGGACAGGCCACCAGTTGCTCCAGTTGGGTGGGACTGAAGTCCATGGGCCCCTCGTTTGGCGGCTTGATGCGGGTCCATAATTCCGGTGACAGAATGCCCGCGTATTCCCCGCCCTTAAGGCTGTGGCGCGAGGGTTCGCCAAGGTCTGCCTGTGCCTGACGGGTGAAAAAAGACTGGCGGTGGTGCTCAACCTGGATGCCATGGGCCACATGGCAGGCCAAGGGGCCGGGGACGGCCTGGTTGGGGGCGCCCGGTCCGGGCGGGGTCTCGCCCGGTTGATGGGCAAGGCGTTGCCAGCGCTCATCATCCGCCCGGCATAAGCCGAGGGGGACGGTTCCGAGAAAAGATTCCCCCGGGAAGGGGCGTCGCTTGTGGGGGGTAATGGCGTTGTGTTTTTGCCAGTGATCCAGCAGGTGGGGGGCGCCCCGGGTGAGGCGCCAGCGGTCGTAGGGGTCGGGCGGGGCCGCCGGCAGGGTGGGCCAGGTGGGCCACCCCGTGAGACGCCAGAGGGTGCTGAAGAATACCGAGGGGGTCAGTTCCCGACCGTCCTCGCCATGGCGGCGATAGGAGAACACGATCCGTTCCCGGGCGGCCGCCAGGGTGGTGAGAAAGAGAATATTTTCCTGACTGTTGCGGACTTTAGAAGCCGCCAGGGCGGCGGCGGGGAGTGGCCCTTTTTTCAGGAGGCGTTCACGGAAGGCGATGAGTTCCGCATCCGGGAAGAGCGGACTGGGCGTGGGGAGCTGCGGGAACTCACCGGCATTCATGCCGGCCAGAAGCACCACCTTGAAGTGAAGCCCGGCACAATCGAAGGGATTGAGAATCCATACACCGGATTCATCCGAGGGACCCGGGGTGACGGTCAGGTTCTCGAGGGCCCGGCTGATCAGATCCACCAGGCTCGACCAGTTGATAGGGGTGTCCGCCACGAGGGTGTGCTGGCGCAGGGTGTTGAGCATCTCCAACGCCACTTCACACGCCTTGGTGTTGAGGAGGGTGGCGCGTTGACCGAGAGGATCATCGGACCGCGCGCCGGGGCCGGAGCCGGGGGTGAGCTGTTCGCAGCGCTTCAGGAGGTCGGCCATCCCCTCCTCAAGGGTTTGGATCGAGGGGTGGCCGAGCACGGTCTGGTAGAGGGTGAGGACCGCGTTGGCCTGTGCCTCGGCTTGTTCCCGGGTAGGGAAATTCTGATTTTCGGAATACGGGTTGGTGTAGTAGCTGACGAGCCGGCGCACCAGACGCTTGGGATCATCCAGCAGGGGTTCCGCTCCGGACCGGAGAATGTCGTCGGCCAGGGCGGCAGGATCCGGGAGGCCGAGCCCCGGCCAATTGAGCCAGGGGCTTTCGAGCAGGGCGCAGAACACTTCCCGGTCACGGGTGGCTGAAAAGCGGGCCAGGTTGAGGATGGTTTTAATGATGGGGATGGCCAGCACGGGAACGCCGCGGCGGAAGTAATAGGGGATATTAAAGCGGCTGAACACATCCATGATGGCGTCGGAACAGGCCCCGAGATTACGGGTGACGAGACAGAGCTCATCGGGGCGCAGGGGATCAGGCCGGTCGTGAAGTTCCCAGGCAATCCGGCGGGCGAGGTCTTCGATTTCGCCATAGAGCCCGACAGAGGTGGAAAATCCGACGCAGGCCCGGGCCGGTTCCGCAAGGGCGCGATCCTGCATGGCATAGCCCTCACGCAGGCTGGTCAGCTCCTCGATGGCGCTCCGGGTGGAGGGGGATTGAAAGGCGAGCCCGTCATGATCCTCACTGCCGGTGGAGCCATCAAAGAGCAGCCGGCCGGCGCGGGTCATGAGATCCTGTGCCCACCAGTCCTGTTCATGTTCTGAAAGAATATGATGAACCTGTACGTGGTCCGGGCCCAGCTGGGAGGAGAGGGCCTGGATGACCGATTCCTGAAAGGGGGCCACCCAGCGGACGGACACGAAGGAGAGGGTGACGGCCTCTTGCAATGGGTGAGGCCAGAGGGGGCGGGGACCGCGGAGCAGGGCCAGGATGGCGGTGTTGACGGCGGTATCGTCGGCAACCTGCAACGCTTGGCAGACGTCGGTGTAAGCCTGGTACAGGGTCGCGAGATCGGGGTTTTTGGGAGAGCGTTGATCCCAGGCCAGCAGGGTGATGAAGTCGGCCGCGCGGGTCGCCAGCGGGGCAACGGTGTCGGTCAGTTCTTCCAGGGTTTCTTCCAATGCCGCCGGGGTGAGGGCCGTGAGCATGGAGTTTTCGGGGTGGGGACTGGACTGGAATTTGGCGACGGCCTCCACGATGGCGAGTTCCCGGTCGAGATCGGTGATGGGGCGCAGGGACAGGCCCCGGGGCCCCTTGAGAAGGCCGGCGCGGGCGGCTGACTCCGCACAGAGGCGGAGGAGGGAGCCGAGGGTCAGATGCCGGCGGCCGTCAAAGAAACCGTCCCGTGCCAATGCCCTGCGTTGAACCTGGCGCAGGGCGACGGCGGTCGGGTAAATGACCAGGTCCGGGCGGTGAGCCCGGGATGGAGCGGTGGCGGGCATTTATTCCAGGATTTCCGGCATGACGTAACTCGCCGGGCCCTTAAGCAGTTGCGCTTTGGTCAGCCCGAAGCGTTCGAGCCGGAGAAAGACACCCCAGGCGGCCCCGTCGTTGGTGCCCAGCGCCACCACGATTTCATGTTCTCCGGCGGCGGCGTTAAAACGTGATGAACGTTTATCGGTGGTGGCGGGATTGGTCCCTTGAGGATCGTGGAGCAACGGCTTGCCGTCACTCCAGGCCTTGACCGGACCGTCGTAACCGAGGATCAGCGCCAGCGGTAAAGGCTCCTTGCAGGAAAACCGGAAGGCGAAGTAAACCAGTTCATCCTGTTTGCCCCGTTGCATGATCTCGGGGTGAAGGTTGCAGAACGGCTCGGTGAACGTGCGTTGGGTCATTTGGAGCGCGTCAAGGTTGGCCGGGTAGCCCAGTTGCTCGAGTTTGCCCGCCGACGGCTGGAAGGCGCTGACCCGTACCTGGCGGATAAAGGGGGTGATGGCGCGGGGTACTCCCATCCGGAGGGGGCCGAACACGGGCAACGACCGACCGGCCTCATCGGTGATGTTGCAGTAGGGATCGGTGCCATAGCCGTAGTGAAGCATCGCCTGGGCCATATCGTCCGGAGACATCCCGCTGCGGATGCGTGCGCAGGAACCATCCAGTTGGATATCGAAATGATTGGCGCTGCCATTCTGGTTGACGATGGCGAAGCCACTGGGGCGGGAACCGGAACGGAGCCGGCCCACCACATTCTCGAACTCCACGACCGCCACTCCCAGACCGCGCACGGTTTCAATCGTGACTTTTTTGACGGCGATCTGCGGCTGTCCCGCCTTACGCCCCTCACGCAACACCTGCATGGCCTGCGCCATACGGACGCCCAGAGCATACTGTCCTACCCCGCTAAGGTGAATGTTATCGTCCAGGGGCAAATCAATCGCCGGCACGGTCGCCAGTTGCTTGATGACCGCAGGCAGACGGCGTTCCTGATCCTGGATCGAATTCCAATGCGGGGCCGTGTCCGCGCCCCAGCCGATGACGCGTGCGATCTGGACGATCACGATGGGGAGGGTCTTGTTCCCGCTGTCGCGCCGCAGGGAAGCGGCGAATTCCTTCATGCGCGCCGTATAGAGCGGGGCGGTGTCGGGATTGGCGTCGCTGCAACCCTGATACCAGATGAGCCCGGCCACGCGGCCGCCATTCTTCTTGAGGCGGCGGATCATCGCGCCATACAGGCTCTTGCCATTCTCGTTCTTGCGTTTGGGGTCCCACTGCGTCATCGAGGTGCCCCCGTGGGCGCAGGCGATCAGGCCCTGCGGGATCCGGGTCAAACGGCGCAGTTCATTGCCGAAGGCCGGTCCCGGGCAGACGCCCCAGTCGGCATCAGGCTTGGCCGGCCGCTTTCCGCCGCTGATATCCACGTGTACCTGATCGACGCAGTCCCACATGTTGTGGATCGTATCCTTGGCGGTCGCCCAGCGGTCATCCATGAAGAAGGCGCGCACCAGCGGATCCGTGGCCAGCCGCGATTTCGGGAAAAGCGCACAGCCCTGCATATTGGACTGCCCTCCCAGCAGCCAGACGTCGCCCACGAGGACATCCTTGATCGTCAGGGTCTCATCCCCGGCGTTGAGTTCGATCTCGTACGGACCGCCCACAGGCAGGCCTTTCAGGATACCATTCATTTTGCCGCGGGCGGCGCTTCCGACCGTCTTGCCGGCAAACCCTTTCATGACGCGCTTGCCCGCCCGTACCGTGGCCGTCAGGGGACCACTGGCTCCGCATTGTCCGGAAAATCCAGCCTCACTCACGTTTTTCGGATTACGTTGCAAGACCATGTGGTTGAAAAGGCCCGTATCGATTTTCATGCAGGTTTCCTTGAATTAAATTTTTGTATGGCTACTCTAAAAAGCGGATTATTATTCACTAGCTGGCCATAAACACAATCCATTTATCTGGTCTACACTATTGTGTTGGCACGGCTGATTTGGTGTACTTCACGGAAATTTCAGGAGCGCAAATATCATGAATCGTTCTCAGCAGGCTCATCAACCGAATGACTCTCGTTGCTTTCGCCCCGGCCAGGTATGGTTGGATACCGCAGGCAAGCCGATCAACGCGCATGGCGGGGGGATGTTGCACCACGAGGGGGTCTACTACTGGTACGGCGAGCAACGCCCTGAGGGTCCCTCGTCGTTAAATGCGGAAATCGGCATCAGTGTCTACTCCTCACGTGACCTGTTGACCTGGCAATTTGAGCGCACCGCCCTGCCGGTGAACCGGGAGGATCCGGCTTCGCCCCTGGTGCCCGGTTGCAAGATGGAGCGGCCCAAGGTCGTTTACAATGCCCGGACCCGCCAGTTTGTCATGTGGTGGCACCATGACCTCAAGGGCTGGGGCCATCATGGCGCCTTTGCCGGGGTGGCCGTCAGCGACTCCCCGGCCGGTCCATTCACGTTGGTGAAGGTCTTCCGGCCCGGGTATATCATGTTCCGTGATTGTACCGTGTTTCAGGATGACGACGGGAGCGCCCATCTGGTTTTCGCTACAGATGACAATGCCAATCTGGCGATGGTGCGGCTGACCGATGATTATCTCGAGCCTACGTCGAATATCCTGCGTCAGTTCTGCGGCCGTTATATGGAGGCGCCCTGCGTGTTCAAGTATGACGGACGTTATGGCTTTATCGGCTCCGACTGTACTGGCTGGGCACCCAACGAGGCCCGTTCCGCCGTGGCGCCGGCACTGGCGGGGCCGTGGCGTGAGTGCGGCAATCCCTGTCTGGGAGAGGGGGCGGAGATCGCCTATGGGACCCAGAGCACCTTCGTGCTGCCGGTGGCTGGGAAACCCGGTGCGTTCATCCTCATGGCGGACCAGTGGCGGCCGGATAACCTCGCGGACTCCCGTTATGTGTGGTTGCCGATGTTTTTCAAAACGACTGTTCTGAATCAGCCGCCCCGCCCGTTTGTCAGATGGGTGGATAAATGGGATCTCACGATTTTCGACCAGCCGCCCTATGCCGGCGGCGAGCAACCTGTTTACCAAAAGGAGCATGAATGAAAGCGATGCGATTGACGGGAATCCGGCGTATGGAAATGCAGACGGTGCCCACGCCTGCGGTGGTGCGGGATACTGATGTGCTGATTCAGATGACGCGGGTGGGGGTATGTGGCTCGGACGTCCATTACTATACTGTTGGCAAGATTGGCAGTCAGGTGGTGGAGTTCCCGTTCACGGTCGGCCATGAGGGGGCCGGGATAGTGAAGCAGGTCGGAGCGGCGGTGTCCCGGGTCAAGCTGGGCGATCATGTCGCCATTGAGCCGGCGATGCCTTGTTTTGAGTGTGACCAGTGTCTGGCCGGCCGGCCGCATACCTGCCGCAAGCTCCGGTTCCTGGGGTGTCCGCAGCAGGCCGAAGGGTGTCTCTCGGAGTATCTGGTGATGCCGGAGACCAGCTGCTTTGTATTGCCTGCGTCGGTGAGTGATGACGAGGGCGCGTTGTCCGAGCCGCTTGCCATCGGGGTGTATGCCGTCAAGGGCTCCATTCCCATGCGGGGGGCTAAAGTGGGGATTCTGGGGGCGGGCCCGATTGGACTGAGCGTGCTGTTTGCGGCCCGTGCGCAGGGCGCAGGGCGAATCTTTGTTACCGACAAGATTGAGGCGCGACTGGCCATGGCGCGCAAGGCCGGCGCGGACTGGGGGGGTAATCCCGCAACAGGCGATGTCGTGGCGGCGATCACGCGGCAGGAACCGGCACAACTGGATGTGGTGTTCGAGTGTTGCGGACAACAGGAGGCGCTGGATCAGGGGATTGAGGTGCTGAAGCCTGGCGGAAAATTGATGATCGTCGGCATTCCGCCGACCCTTGACCGCGTGTCGTTCAAGATCGATGCGTTACGGCGCAAGGAGCTCTGCCTCCAGAATGTCCGGCGCCAGAATCATTGTGTTCAGCCGGCCTTGGATATGATTGCCCGTCGCGATTTCGACGTGAATGTCATGCTCACCCACCGATTCCCCTTCAGCCAGACCCAGGCCGCGTTCGACCTGGTGGCGGGCTATGAGCAGGGCGTGGTCAAGGCCATGATCGACTTTTAGTGGCCTACCACTTGAAGCCGAGGGCGTCGACAAAGGCCTTGGCCAGGATCATGTGTCCCACCTGATTGGGATGGATGCGATCCCAGGCCAGGGTGGCGGGGTGCTGGAGTTTCAACGCCTGGTCAATGGCGGCCTGGGTATCCACCAGGACCGTGCGGTTCTCGCGGGCGATCTTTTTGACGACCGCGCCATACTTATCCATCGTGGCCCGCATGGGATCCTTGCGGTTGGATTCAATAAAATACGGGGTGACCAGAATCAGCCCCTTCACCTTGGGACGCGTGGCTTTCACCAGTTCGCGAAGCGTCGCCTCGTATTCCTTGAGCGGGACATGACACTCGGGCTGCAGGGGTAAATCGTATTGGCGCCAGACGTCGTTGATGCCGATCATGATGGAGACCCAGTCGGGCTTGAGATCGAAGACATCGGTCTGCCAGCGGGCCTTGAGATCGCGCACGGTGTTGCCGCTGTTCCCCATGTTCACCACACGGATTCCCAACTCGGGATACGCGGTGCCCAGCAGGGCGTTCACGAGGCAGGAATAGCCGCGGCCCAGGGATCAAACAAGCCTTCAGAGATGGGACGGGTACGCCCAGCATCCGTAATCGAATCCCCGATCATTACTAGTTTCGAACCTTTTTGCAGTTTCATAAATCATCTCTCCAGATAAAGGGTTTGGTTACGTTTCGCACAGAGTGGGCTCAGGCGTCAAGTTCTATAGAAAACATCCAAAATGATGGCAGGATGACTCCGTACTTGACGGGCTACCGCTTCGTACTCCACAATCCACCCTTCTTTACGCACCTGTAGCTCAATTGGATAGAGCGTCAGCCTCCGAAGCTGAAGGTTGCAAGTTCGATCCTTGCCAGGTGCGCCATTCACACCTATTGATAACTTCCGGCAACTCCTCGCAGATTTTGCGTTTTCATCCAGCGGAGAAAAGTTGAGGGATGGGTAAACCCGAGCGTTTCTGATATCTCAGTTTTGGTCCGCCGTTCCTGAAGCATGGCCGAAACTTTCTTGAGGCGGCATTCATTTACATACTCATGGAAGGTTTGGCCGGTTTCGCGTTTAAACAATTTTAGAAAGTGGTGCTTGCTGTAGCCAGCTAAACGCGCGGCTTCGGAGAGCGGGACATCGCGCCCCGCCGTTTTCGCAACGTGATGGCGAATCGTCTTGATGACCTGACTTTGGAAATTTGATTCAGCATGGCCGTCACTGTTTTCATACCCGTATTCAACGATACGTAAGAGCAAAGATGCGAGAGCGGCAAGCAATTGCGCGCGCCGGACTGTCGCGTGTGAAGTGGCGTTCGCCAGTTTATCCCATGTGCTGGTCAAGAGGCAGGCGGCAGGATCTCCGCT
This sequence comes from bacterium, assembly GCA_037128595.1. NCBI lineage: Bacteria > bacterium. Next base: position 56,086 of record JBAXWB010000022.1, on the reverse strand, counting down.
GAGAACGAGTGAACTCACCAGGTTGTGTATTTTCCCCTCCCGGGTTAACAGGATTTTCGCGACCACGTCATGTTCAAAAAGCGATAGCCACAAATGGAGCATTTCCGGGCAGGAGGCTGGATAATAATTGTCATGCGATTCGTAGGAGTTGAAAAGAAAAACCGAGCCAGGCTGGCAGGGATAGATTTTGCCTTTGTAGCCATAGACCCCATTCCCTTTCAGACTGAATAGAATCTCACGGGCGGGGTGGCTCTCAGTATGGCTGCGCATCCATTTCAGGTGAGTAGGCTGGTGGACGAAGTCCACCTCTTCGTCGAATAATGAACTAACTATCCGCCAGTTTGTTTGATTCAGGATGTTAGCCAGGGAAGGGGCATCAAATAACTCATTATTCATAAAGGGAATTCCGGTAAATCGCGATAAATGTTTAGTATTCGCAATTCCTGTCTATTGTCAACATTGGCTATGCGGAGAACAATGGCATTCAACTATAGGAGATCAATTATGTATCGTGCCGGACAGGAAGAAATTGATGAGGTGTCGAAGGTTATTTTGTCAAAGCAGTGGTTCCGGGTGGGTGATGTAAAAGCCGGACATTTACGAGAAGTTGAACGTTTTGAAGAAGAGTGGGCGCAAAAAATGGGCATATCATATGCCCTGTTGATGTGTGGCGGCGGTACGGCGGGATTGGTGTGCGCCTTGGCGGGGCTCGGCATCGGGCCGGGTGACGAGGTGATTGTGCCCGCTTATACTTGGATGGCCACCGCTACTTCAGTACTGACGGTTGGCGCGATTCCTGTATTGGCGGAGGTAAATGAGTCCTTGGGGCTTGATCCTGCTGATTTCGAGCGCAAGATCGGTCCGGCAACCAAAGCCGTGATCCCGGTGCATATGAGCGGAAGGGCCGCTAATCTTGAAGCGATCATTGCCATTGCCCGGAAGCGGGGGCTTAAGGTGATTGAGGACTCCAGTCAGATGGATGGGGGCACCTACAAAGGCCGGCGCACCGGAACGTGGGGTGATGCAGGAGTTTTCAGCTTCAATTGGTTTAAGATTATTTCAGCAGGTGGGGAAGGGGGATGTTTGGTGACCAATGACCGGTGTCTTTATGAACGGGCCGTTGTGTACCATGATTCCGGTAGCGTTTTTCGCCCCAGATCCAGTGAATTCCAGGAACCTGTATTTGTGGCGCAACAGTATCGGGCGGATGAAGTCTTGGGGGCCATTGCCCGAGTGCAGATGGCTCGGATGGATGGGATCATTACGGATTTGCGCCGGAATCGTGATGCTCTTGCTGGAGCGGTGGAGGGGATGCTTAAGGTGACGGTAGCCCCCAGTAACGATCAGAAAGGCGACTGTGGCGTAATGTTGACCCTTCAGTTCAAGGATGAGGTGATGGCGCGTGCCTTTGCCACTGCGCCTGGAGTAGACGGGCTGGTGCTTATCGATCATCATAAGCATGTATACACGAATTGGGTTCCTTTGCGTGAAAAACGCAGTTTCCACCACCCTGATATGAATCCCTTCTTCTTTCCTAAAAACCAGGGGCTGCGGGCGGATTACAGCGATACGGCCTGTCCGCGCACGCTGGAGATTTTGCGCCGGACGATATATGTGGCGGTCAATCCCGACTGGAATGACGTGGAAATTGCGAAAAAAATCAAGGCTCTGGGTGAGGCTTCCAATAATATCTGATTCCTCAAAAACAATTTTAGTAGCACATAAACACATAACAAAAGGTGCGGCTTGGCCGGTCACCAGTAGGAGATAAACGATGCAAGGAACATTCAGGTTTTCATTCGGACCATGGAACATTCACGAGGGTGCGGATCCATTTGGTCCTCAGGTGCGGGGGAGTTTGTCGTTCGTCAAGAAATTGGGCTACTATAAGAAGCTCGGGTTTGATGGCGTCCAGTTCCATGATGACGATGTGGTTCCCAATATGAACGAAATGACGCCGACGGCCATGGTGGCGGAGGCGGGAAAGGTAAAGGCGTTGCTTGACCAGAACGGCCTGATTCCGGAATTTGTCGCGCCCCGGCTGTGGGAGGATTCCCGCACGACGGACGGTGGTTACACCTCCAATAGCGCCGCCGAACGCCAGTTTGCACTGGACCGCTCGATGCGTACCATCGATATCGCCCGGGCGTTGGGCACGAAAAACATCGTCTTGTGGTTGGCACGGGAGGGAACCTATATCCGAGAGTCCAAGGATTCCGTTACCTCCGCCCTGCGCATTGCCGAGGCGGTTCAGAAAATGCTCGACTACGACAAGACCATTCGCGTCATGATCGAGTCGAAGCCCAACGAGCCTATGGATCACACCTATATTCCGACCATTGGCCATGCGATCGGTCTTGGGTTGCTGACCAATGATCCCTCCCGGGTCGGCTGCCTGATTGAGAGTGCCCACGCCATTTTGGCGGGGCTTGACCCCTCCGACGAGATGGGTTACGCGTTGGCCCACAAGAAGCTCTGGAGCGTCCATCTGAACGATCAGAATGGTCTGAAGTTTGACCAGGATAAGTCGTTCGGCTCGGTGGATTTGCGTCGTGCCTTCAACCAGGTCCGTATCCTTGATCGCCATGGATTCGGCAATAACGGCGAATGGGTCGGCTTGGATGTCAAGGCCATGCGCACCCAGAAAATTCCCGCGGTGAGCCATCTCTCGAATAGCCGGGAGATCTTCATGAATCTGCTTGAGGTGTCCCGATCGCTGGACGAGAAGCAGATTGAGGCCTTGATTGCAGAACGGGATTATGAAGGGTTGGATCTGCTGATTATGCAGGCCCTGCTTGGGAAAAGAGGCCGGAAATGATTAACGTCGGGGTGATTGGAACCGGATATATCGGACCGATCCACCTGGAGGCCCTGCGCCGGGTGGAAGGGGTCCGGATCAAGGCTGTGTGCGATATCAATCTGGAGTTGGCCCGGCAGGCGGCCCGGAAATATGATATTCCCAATGCCGTTGATAACCCCGAGAGCATCTTGAACGACACGGGAATCGACGTCATCCATAATTGTACGCCGAACAAGTTCCACTACCCCATCAATAAGCTGGCACTCGAGCGGGGCAAGCATGTGCTGTCGGAAAAACCACTGGCTATGAATCTGGCCGAGGCGGCGGAATTGGCGGAACTCGCGGAGAAGAAGGGGTTGGTGAATGGTGTCAATTTCTGTTACCGCTACTATCCGATAGTGCAGGAAATGGCGGTCAGGGTCAGGCGCGGCGACCTGGGGTCAGTGCGGATGGTCAGCGGCTCCTATTATCAGGACTGGCTCTCCCGGGTGACGGATTATTCCTGGCGGCTGGAACGGTCGGAAAGCGGGGAATCGAACATTACGGCCGATCTGGGCAGCCATTGGTTTGACCTGGTCCAGTTCGTTACCGGACTTTCGGTCGAGCAGGTCATGGGCGATTTTGCCTCGATTATTCCCAAGCGGCAGAAGCCCCGCAAGCAGGTTTTGGCGTTTACCGAGGCCGGTGATTCCGGGACGGAAGAGGTGGATGTGGATCTGGAGGACTACTCCGCCACCTTGTTCCGGCTTTCCAATGGGGCCCCGGGTTCGTTCTCCACCTGCGAGGCCTGTGCCGGGCGGAAATCTGATACGGAGTTCCAGATCTATGGCAGCAAATGTTCCATGGCCTGGAATCACAAGCGTTCGACGGAGTTATGGATTGGTCACCGGGAAAGACCCAATGAAATACTAACCGAAGCCCCTGCCTTGATGGACAATAGCACGGCGCGGTACGCGACGCTGCCGGGTGGGCATCCGCTGGGGTACCATGATGCGGAATTGAACCTTTTTAGGGATTTCTACAATGCCGTCAAAGGTGAGTCTGTAGTGTTTCCTGGGGCCCGTCCTGATTTCAAGACTGGTTACGATGAGATGAGAATTCTGGCAGCCATCGTCGAGAGCAATAAGACACGGCAGTGGCGGACCATCCAACCAGTTGCTATGCCCTAGTGTCACGGATGGTGGCTTTCTGACTGACAAACAGCGTGACGGGTGGCCGGTGCATTTTCTTGACAAAATCAAGGAGCTTTTTCACTAGCGTCCCATGGGGGCTTCATGGTTATTTGGTTGATAAATTATTGGTTATTGGGGAAGAAATGAGGAACTATGAAACGTGTTTTAGCTTTTGGATGTCATCCGGACGATATTGAATTCATGGCAACGGGAACCCTGGCCTTATTGGCTGAACGCGGGTATGAGGTTCATCTGGCCACCATGACGGGTGGGGAGGTGGGCTCGCCGACACTTTCGAGGGAGGCGATTCAGGTAAAACGTCTCGGTGAGGCCGCGGCTTCAGCTAAAGTGCTCAATGGCGTCTATCATTATGCCGGCGGTTGTGACTTGGAAATTGAGTACAACTCTTATTGCCGCAAAGCGGCAACCCGGATCATGCGAGAAGTGGATCCTGAAATCGTGTTGACGCTGCCGCCCACGGATTATATGGCCGATCATGAATTGACTTCACGGTTGGTGCAAAATGCTGCCTATATCGCCCAGGTTCCGCTCTATGATTGCGGGACGAAGGCGTCACCCATGACGTGTGTTCCGCATCTCTACTATTGGAATGCGATTGGATTGAAAGATATGTTTGGCCGTCCCTTGCCTGTGTCGTTTGGAGTGGATGTCGGGTCTGCCATGGGAATCAAGGAGCAGATGCTGGCCTGTCATGCCTCCCAACGTGAATGGTTGGCTGCATTGGGATTTGATCACTATATGAAAATGATGAAGGATTGGACGCGCGAGCAGGGGCAGCTGATAGGCCGTGAATATGGGGAATGTTTTATTCAGCATCTCGGGGGTGGATTTCCGGCGAATAACCTTCTGGCAGAAGTTCTGGGAACGCTGTGTACCGCTTGTTGCAAGTGATCCGGCTCCGTGAAAGACAAACCCATGTCATACCCTTTTATGATTATTCGCCTATGGCCGTTCATGCGGGCTCAGCTCGTCTTGGCCATGGCTATTCCTTGTTCACATGCAGATGGGCATAAAGTCCCCGGAATGCAAGGGGTGAAAGACCGGTTTGGCGTTTGAACAGCCGGCGGAAATAGCCAACATCATCAAAGCCACAGGTCTGGGCGATCTCCTTGATGCTCAGAGTACTGTCCATCAGTAGTGACCGGGCCTTGTGGTGACGTTGCTTGTGGATGGCATCTGTTAGCGTGTGCCCGTAAGACTTTTGAAATATCCGGCCGAGATAGTCGGCATTGCACCGGAGCGCTGTGGCAATGGCTTGGGTTGAAATCGGTTCATTGGCGTGCAGGCCGATGTACTGTTCCGCGCGGTGGGCCAGGGAGGCCGTGGTCTCATTGAGGGAGGCGTCCGGTGGGGGGCGGGTGTCTGCAACCTCACTTAATAAAAGCATCATCATGAGATCTGCCGTAACGGGTGTAAGGCGCCCTGTCTCCTGGTCATCGAGGAAGTGACGGAAAATTTCGGTTAACCGGTCGGGCCGACTCACCGTGGTTAACGCGGAGAGATGAATCCCATACGGGGGGCGGCTTGTTTTCGGGATCGGATTTAAGCGGAAATGGATCCAGTAGAAGCTCAGGTCCGGCGGGAACGGCGCCGTGCCTCCGTGCCTGATTCCTTTTCGCAAGAGCAGGGCTTGACCGGGCCTGATGGAGAAGCGGCGCGTCCCTTGGTGCATGCACAATGTTCCTGTGCGCACAAAGATGAGTTCATGGGTGTCGATGATGCGCTCGGGGTGGGTGCCTTGTCCCTGCGAAATGAACAACCCGGCATTGCAGGCGGTTGCGGAAGGAATGAGATTCAACGACAGTCTGTTGCGCATGGTCGGAATTGTCCCCTTCTTGTTAGATTCTGTCATCTTGTCACAAGAACTCATATTGCGCAATATTACAGAGGTGATGTGAAATTGTCCTGTCATAAACTGGGATTGATCTTTTGGGGAGAACGACCATGAAAAACAGCGGTTTACGTAAATTAGAAGCGGTTTCATTTACCAAGGTTAAAGTACAGGATGGGTTTTGGGCTCCCCGGCAGGATACTAACCGGCGCGTTACCCTGCCGATGGAGTACAAGCAGTGTAAGGAGACGGGGCGAATTGATGCGTGGACTTGGAAAAAGGGAGAGCCTAATGAGCCGCATATCTTCTGGGATTCCGATGTCGGCAAATGGATTGAAGCCGCCTCCTATAGTTTGGCGACCCATCCGGATAAATCACTGGAGGAAAAGATTGATGCCGCCGTTGATCTCATGGAGAAGGGGCAATGTGCGGATGGCTATCTTAACTCCCATTTCTCGCTGGTGGAGCCTGAGAAGCGATGGACACATGTCAAGGATCTCCATGAGCCGTATTGTGCCGGCCATCTGATGGAGGGGGCTGTCGCCTACTATCAGGCGACGGGTAAGCGCAAGTTCCTGGATATCATGTGCCGCTATGCGGATCATATTGCCACGGTATTCGGGCCAGGGCAGGGGCAAAAGGCCGGCTATGGCGGACACCCGGAGATTGAGTTGGCGCTGGTAAAGCTCTACCGGGCCACCGGGAACAAGCGCTATCTGGATCTTTCGAAGTTCTTTGTCGATGCGAGGGGACAGTCGCCGCACTACTACGATATCGAGGCGAAGGCACGGGGCGAGGATCCCAAGCCGGGCTGGGAGCACAGTTGGCAATACAGCTGGTATCAGGCTCATAAACCCCTGCGCGACCAGGCCAAGGTGGTGGGCCATGCCGTCATGGCCATGTATGATTTTTCCGGAATGGCCGATGTGGCGGCGGAAACCGGGGATCCCTCCCTGGTGCGGGCGTTGAAACGGTTGTGGGAAAACCTGACCACCAAGCGGATGCATGTGACGGGTGGCATAGGCTCAACCCGGCGGAATGAAGGATTCACCTTCGATTATGATTTGCCTAACGAGACCGCCTACAACGAGACGTGTGCCAATATCTCCCTGGTTTTCCTGGCGCACCGGATGTTTCATCTGGATCCGGACGGGGGCTACATGGATGTCATGGAACGGGCACTTTATAACAGCGTCCTCAGTGGTGTCGCCCTGAACGGGGATCACTTTTTCTACGCCAACCCCCTGGAGTCGCATCCCGGGGTAGACCCCGGGATCGACCGGATGGGACCCATTCATGATGTGGATTATCATTACCGGCGCAGTCTCTGGTTCGATTGTGCGTGTTGCCCCCCGAATATCGCACGCCTGTTGTCGTCTTTTGGCGGCTATATCTATTCCCAGGGCAAGGGAGAAGCCTGGGTTAACCTCTATGTGGCGGGTCGGGGTGAGTTGACGGTCAATGGACAGGGGGTGGTGCTGGAGCAGAAGACGAAATACCCCTGGGATGGCAAGGTGACGGTAACCGTGCGGCCTGAAGCGCCCGCGGCCTTTGCTGTGAAGCTGCGTATTCCCGGCTGGTGCCGGGATGCCCGACTGAAGGTGAATGGCAAGCTGGTCCCAGTCAAGACGATCAAAGGATATGCCAGCATCGATCGCCGCTGGCTGGCGGGGGATCGGATCGAGTTGATGTTGCCCATGCCGGTGGAACGGGTCGAGGCCCATCCGCATGTCCGGCACGATGGCGCCTGTGTGGCACTCCAGCGGGGCCCGGTGGTCTATTGCCTGGAAGAGGTGGATAACGGTCGGGATCTGAGTGATTTGATCCTGCCGCGCAAGGCCCGGCTGACGGCGAAATTTGAATCAAGTCTGCTGGGCGGCGTGGGGGTTATCACCGGTAAGATGACCCGGCGTGATTCCTCAAAGTGGGATGGTGCCCTCTATCAGGTAGGCAAGACACCCCGCAGGCCAGTCGCATTCAAGGCGATACCTTACGCCGTCTGGGCCAACCGTAAGCCCGGCGAAATGAAGGTTTGGATCCGGGATGATGGGCTATAAAACTGCATATTCTGTTGCAGCATGAAGAACTCAAGCGTGAGCGCCATTTGGACACGCGGGGAAAATAGCGCCTGATTTTGGAGGCAATAGCCTGGGCTTCAAGTCCCAGGTGCACCTCCGGCGCCATCGCTTGCTTATCGTGATAAGCTACGAGTGGGTGGCTTGGTTGGATCTTCTTCTGTATTGTTTTCGCGTTGGGCAGGTGCCTATTTTGGAAAGAGAAAACAGATACCATGGCTGCAAAAGCATATACCGCGTCGAATTTGCGGATCCATCTGTGGGCGTGTGGGGCGTTGGCCAACTACTTCATGTCCGGGATCATGTTCTCGTTCATGAGTATTGTCTTCATCACCTCCTACGAGATGAGTCCGGCCTGGGTGGGATTGGCCATGACGATTCCTCAATTTGTTGATCTGGTGGTTAATCCGGTGTTGGGACGGTTGTCGGACAACACGCATACCCGATGGGGACGCCGTCGACCCTTCATCTTTGCAGGCACCCTGCTGGGCGCTTTCCTGGTGGCGGGAATCTGGTGGATGCCGCTGAGTTGGGTGCAGGACTGGAAAGGGTTTATCTATCTGCTGTTCTTTTCCACCTTGCTGCTTGTCAATCTGGCGATTTTCGAAATGGCGCATGTGGCGCTAGGTTATGAAATGTCCGATGATTATGAACAGCGCTCCAAGGTGATGGCCGTACGGAACTGGTATTTCAGCGTGGGTGGCTTGGCCGGTGGTTTCACCTATTGGCTGGCCATGCGTCCCTTCTTCGGAACGGGTCATGCGGGTGAAATTGTTGGAATGCGTTGTATTTCGTTGGGCATGGCCGCCATTATCCTGGTGGTGGGGTTGATTTCAGTCTTTGCCACCCGGGAACGTTTCCAGAATATCAACAAGACACATGTCCCCATTTTGCAGGCGATCAAGGAGACTTTGAGGAATCGCGCATTCGTAGTGATTTTGGTGGCCCGTGTTATTTCCGTCCTGGGGAATGGGGTGGGTGGGGGCATGATTGCCTACATCGGGATTTATAGTGTTTGTCAGGGGGACAAGGAGCTGTTCAACAAGGTGATCGCCGGATGGATCGGGTTGGCTACCTTTGCCTTGAGCTTTCTCATGATCCCGTTGGCGGTCCCGGTCACGCGCTGGCTGGGGAAGGGCCGCGGGTTGATCATTGGCGCGGGCCTTGGGTGTTTGTCGGTTCTGGCCTTGCCCTTTGTTCTTCAGCCGGGGAATGTCTATATCTGGTTCGCCTGGACCCTCTTATTCATGCCGATGGGCATTGTCAGTGGAAACCTCTTGGCCTCGGCCATGCCCGATATTTGTGATGTGGATGAACTGGAGCATGGGGAGCGGCGGGAGGGTCTCTTTGCGGCCGTGATGGCGTTCATCACGAAAATTGAATCCTCCCTCTGTGCCGGTATTGGCGGCTATGTTTTGGTCAAGACCGGATTTGATCAGCATCTCATTCAGCAGGCGCCTGAAGTGATTCAAAAGATGCGGTTCTATGCGTTTGGTCCGATGATCACGGCCGCCATTCTCACCTTTGCGGTGTATTGCTTTTTCCCGCTGACCAAGAAGCGCATGGATGAAGTACGAGCCAAACTCGATGCCCGCCATGCGGCGATTCAATAATCACAGCTAAGTAAGGTTACGGCATAAAATTCGTGTAAGGCATACTATGAGAACAGTAAGAAAAGCGATTGTTGCGGGAGTGTTGGGTATATTGGTAGCGGGGAGCCGTCTCCATGGCGCCGAGGCCCTGACGTTGGTGGCGGATGGCGTGCCCACCTGCATCATCGTGGTCGATGACGGCGTGAGCATTTCCGAAAAACATGCGGCCTTCGAACTCCAACGATACCTGAAACAGATGTCCGGCGCCGAGGTGGAGACGCTTACTCCGGAAAAGGCGGCACCGTCCAAGGCCCAGAACCGCATCGTCGTGGGAGGACGGACAGCCAAAGCGCTTGGTTTGGATGTCAACCTGGTCGGGTTGGGGACAGATGGTTATGTCCTGCAGACCACTGGCAACACGCTGGTGGTGGCGGGCGGGGAGAAGCGGGGCACGCTTTATGGGGCCTACGATGTGCTCTACGCGTTGGGCTGTCGCTGGTGGGCGGTCGACGCCAACACCATTCCGGCAAAGAAAACCATTGCCACGGGCCCCATGAACGTACGCAAGGTTCCCGTGGTCGAGTTCAGGGACATGCTTTACGGCGACCGCCAGTGGGTGAGCCAGCACGAGTTTGGCGCTTCGTATTACTCCCGCGTCCATATGAATGGCTTCAATTATTCGGAATGTCCCGAGTATCTGGGCGGACGCCTGAAGTTTTCCGTGAACCTGGTGCATTCCTGGAATTACCTGATGCGCCCGGTCGGAGATCTGGACGGGAGTTTTGCGAAGCATCCCGAGTACTGGGCCTTCACCTATGGAAAACGGCAGGCGACCCAGCCCTGTCCGATGCATCCGAAGGTGGTGGAGATCATGACGGCGAATGCGCTTAAGGAGCTCCGCGAGAATCCCGACTACTTGTTCATTGTCGTGGGTCAGGAGGACAACATGAACTACTGCACGTGCGACGACTGCGCCGCCGTGATCAAGGCCGAGGAGAGCCCGGCCGGACCGGGGCTGATTCTTGCCAACAAAATCGCGGAGGCGATCGAGAAGGAATTTCCCAAGGTCTGGGTGATGGCCCCGGCCTATGAGTGGTCGCAGAAGCCACCGAAGAATCTCAAGCCCCGCCACAATGTCGGCATCACGCTGTGCAGTATCCGCTGCGACTTCAACCGCCCGATCGAGGAGCGGACCACCGAGCAGAACAAGATCTTCGCCGACGATCTGGTCGCTTGGGGAAAGATTGCGAAAAAAATCTATATCTGGGACTACACCACCAACTTCTATCATTACCTGATGCCCTTCCCCAACCTGGATGTGCTTGTCGCGAACACCCAGTTCTATGTTAAGAATGGCGTGAGAGGCATCCTGTACCAAGGGAGTCACACCACCCAGTCCGCTGAGTTTTCGCAGTTGCGGATGTGGGTGCTGGCGCGTGCGGCTTGGGACCCGGAAAAAGCCGATGGCCCGGCCCTGATCAACGAGTTCCTGGAAGGCTATTACGGCCCGGCCGCGGGCCATATCAAAAAGTACATCGACTTGATTCACTCCTACGGACGGGCCCATCCGGAGATCAATGTCAATATCGGCGGAGGCCTGTCGGGGTCCCCCTGGCTTTCCCCGGAAACCGTGGCGGCGGCGGAGCCGATTTTGCAGGCGGCAGAAGCGGCGGTGGCCGGAGACCCGGTCTTCTCGAAGCGCGTCCGTCACGCGCATTTCCCGATACAATATGTCCTGCTGAAGCGCGGCGTGCACAGCTCGACCTGGGAGGTGGCGAACAAGTCCGCCCCGCTCAGCCTCCCGCTGTTGGCCGAAGCGTTCAATAAGAATGTCAAGGATTCCGGGATCTTCCAAATCGGCGAGTTCCAGGATATCGCCCCGCTGTGCAAGTGGGTCACCGATTATGCGAGCCACGGCGCCCCGGTTCCGGCGGAGCTCAAGGGCGTCGACCCGGCGACATTCAAACTGCTTCAAGCCTGCCAGATGGACAATCCCGGCACCGGCCACTGGAAGCAAGACCCTGACGCCACGGATGGCTGGGGGATGAGCATCAGCCATGGCGGCTGGATCTGGTCACACACATTCAACACCCCCTTGGATCTCAAGGCTGGAAGCACCTACAAGGTCTTCCTGCGCCTCAAGGCTCCACCAGAGCTCAAGGGCGACGAGAATGTCGTCATGTGCGGTGTCCAAAAGCCGAACACGGCCTCCCACTACCATGCTTTCGTCAAGGGCGGCCAGCTCGAGCCGGGGAAGTTCAAAGTGGCGGAGGCCGGCCAATTCGTCGCCACGGAGGGGGGGATGCAATTCTTTATGTGCATGGCCTCGCCGCAAACCCTGCCGTCGGTACTTCTCGATTGTCTTTGGTTGCAGGAAGTGCCCGCGGCCAAGCCATGAGGCCTGGAAAACTCTTAAGGCTATTCAGACTATGAAAACAGTAAGAAAAGCGATTGTTGCGGGAGTGTTGGGTATATTGGTAGCGGGGAGCCGTCTCCATGGCTCCGGGAGCGGGATGAGTGTGGCGGAACCAGCCGCTTCGTTGGGCTTAGTCAAAGATGGCGTTCCCACCTGCATTATCGTGGTCGATGATGGCGTGAGTATTTCCGAAAAGACGGCCTCCACCGAGTTGCAAAGATACCTGAAGCTAATGTCCGGGGCAGAGGTGGAGATTTTGAATCCGGTTGCGGCCAAACTCTCGAAGATGCCCAATCGCATCGTGCTGGGCAACCGGACCGCCAAGGCACTCTGCCCGGAGGTCAGTCTCGACGGCCTGGGGACAGATGGTTATGTCCTGCAGACCAAGGGCAACACGCTGGTGGTGGCGGGCGGGGAGAAGCGGGGCACGCTGTACGCGGCCAATGATCTTCTCTACTCGCTGGGCATCCGCTGGTGGGCGGTCGGCGCCCACGACATTCCCGCAAAAAAAACCTTGGAGGCGGCGCCTATGAACGAGCGCAAGGTGCCGGTTCTCGAATACAGGGACATGCTGTATGGAGACCGCCAGTGGGTCTGGCTCCCGGCCGAGCGCCTGCAGGATCACGGCGGCTATCAATATACCCGGATGCGCCTGAACGGATTCAATTTTTCAGACAACAGCGAGGACTGGGGCGGCAAGCTGAAATTCTCGCAGAATCTTGTTCATTCATGGGGCTATCTGATGCGTCCGATCGGAAACCTCGACGGGACTTTCGAGAAGCACCCCGAGCTCTGGGCGCTGATCAACGGGAAGAGGGAGGGGACCCAGCCCTGCCCGATGAATCCGAAAGTGGTGGAGATCATGACCGCCAACGCGCTCAGGGAACTGCGTGAAAACCCAGATTACTCGTTCATCGTCGTGGGGCAGGATGACAACTTCGGATATTGCCGCTGCGAGAAGTGCACGGGCGTAGCCGAGGCCGAGGGCTTGTCCGGGCCGGGTCTGTTGCTGGCCAACCAGATCGCGGAAGCGATCGAAAAGGAATTTCCCAAGATGCTGGTCATGGCGCCGGCCTATGAATGGTCGCAGAAACCGCCGAAGACCATCAAGCCGCGCCACAATGTCGGCATCACGCTGTGCAGCATCCGCTGCAGCTTCATTCGGCCGATCGAGGAGCGGACCACGAAGGGGAACAGGGATTTTGCCGACGACCTCGTGGCCTGGGGAAAGATCACGAAAAAAATCTACATCTGGGATTACACCGTCAATTTCTATCACTATCTGCTGCCCAATCCCAACCTCGATGCCATTGTCGAGAACACCAAGTTCTATGTGAAGAACAATGTGAAGGGCATCCTGTATCAAGGGAGTCACACCACCCCAGGCGCGGAGTTCTCGCAGTTGAGGATGTGGGTGCTGGCTCGTGCGGCCTGGGACCCGGAACACGCCAACGGGCCGGCCTTGATCAATGAATTCGTCGATGGCTATTACGGCCCGGCCGCCAGCCATATCAAGAAATACATCGACCTCATCCACGCTTACGGCCGGGCTCATCCCGATCTCGATTCCAATATCAACTGCGGCTTGTCCGACGCCTATTGGCTCTCCCCGGAGACGGTGGCCGAGGCGGAGAAGATCCTGCGCGAGGCCGAGGCGGCGGTGGCCGGCGATCCGGTGTATTCCGTGCGCGCCCGGCACGCGCATCTTCCGCTCCAGCATGTCCTGCTGACGCGTGGCGCCCAGAGTTCGACTTGGGCTGTGACGAGCAAAGCCATTCCGATCACCGTTCCCGCGATGGCCGAGGCGTTCAACAAGAGCGTCAAGGAGTCGTCCGTCGTGCAGATCGGCGAGTTCCAAAGCATTGGTCCGGTGTGTGATTGGGTTACGGATTACGGGAGCCGCGGCGCACCAATCCCTGAAGAGCTCAAGGGGGTGGATCCGACGAAATACCGCCTCGTCCAGGCCTGCCAGATGGACACGCCGGGATCTGGACACTGGATGAAGGAGCCTGACGCCACGGACGGCTGGGTCGTCAAGGTCAGCAGCGTCGGCTGGCTGTGGGGGCACACCTTCAGCACCCCGCTGGATGCAGAGGTCGGGAAGACCTACAAGGTGTTCCTCCGCCTCAAGGTCCCCGCGGAGTTCAAGCCGGAAGAGGAGATCGCCCTCTGCGGTATCTGGAAACCTGACACCAAGGCCCACTTCAGCACCAGGATCAAAGGCAGCCAGCTCGAGAATGGCAAGTTCAAAGTGGTGGAAGCCGGCCAGTTCGTCGCTGTAGAAGGAGGCATGGGGTTCTTCATCGCCCTCGCGCCGCCCAATCCGACCCAGGTGCTGGTGTATCTCGACTGCCTCTGGTTGCAGGAAGTGCCTGCCGCCAAACCCTGACGGTTGGAGGAGTCTTCAGAAGTAGAATTGGACCATAACATTTCAGTCTTTCGCGATAACATAGGAGGAGATTTTACATGAAAACAATTCTTGGATGTTTATTGGTGACGGCGAGCCTGTCCCTGTCATGGGCGGCGGAATTGAATTTCTACCCCCTTTTTTCAGACCATGGGATTTTACAGCAGAATGCTGTCGTTCCGGTTTGGGGGACGGGAACGCCGGGAGCCACCGTCGCGGTTTCCTATGGAGGGGCCAAGGCATCCGGGGTGGTGGACCCTGCCGGGAAATGGATGGTGAGACTTCAGACGCCCAAAGCCGACGAGGGTGCATTTGACGGGATCGATTTGTCGGTGGCGTCGGGCAGCACACAGAAAGTTCTCAAGGATGTCGTCGTGGGCGAGGTCTGGATCGGATCCGGCCAATCCAACATGGACACTCCGCTGAAGGACTATGTGGTCAGCAAGGATGAGATCGGCCTTGCCAACCATCCGGGAATCCGGCTCTATTCCGCCGCTTTCGCGGGCGGAGGGGCTTCGGTGTCCGGGGATTTCTCGCAAGATGCCTGGAATCGCTGCGTCCCGGAAGTCGCGGCCAAAGCCTCAGCGACCGGATACTATTTTTGCCGCGAGCTGCATCGGGCCCTCAAGGTTCCCGTCGGGTTCATCAACATGGCGGTGGGGGGATCCCCGCTGAGCAACTGGATGCTACCCTCGTGGATTGAAAATGATCCGAGAACAGCACCCGATTATCAGGCCTTCAAGTCCGGCTCTTATCCTGCCTGGGTTGCTGACAGGGTGAAGCTGGTTGCCGGCTGGGAGGCCCAATGTGCAGCGGAGAAAGCCAGGGGCTTGCCGCTCACTCAGCACTGGCATCCTTTCCATGGGGAGAGACCAGACCTACCCATTGAAGGAATTGTCGGGAACCATCATGTGACACATATCGCGCCGACCATGCCGTTTGTGTTCAAAGGCCTGCTCTGGGATCATGGGGAGTCGGGAGTCGGCTATCAGCTCACCGGAGATTACGCCATCTATTTCAGCATCATCCTGGATCATTGGCGCAAGGGATTTGGCTATGATCTGCCCGTGGTGTTCATCGAGAAGGGCGGAGCGTGGGGCCCCACCATCTGCGATTTGGATTTTACGAATGCCACCTACCCCACCCAGACAACGCCGATCGCCCTGAAGGATCTTCCTCCGGCAGCCCCCAAGGCCGGGCCTGTGTTTGAATCTTTTGAGAAGGGGTCCTATGTGTGGGGTCGAATGCACGCGCTGCCCGGCTGTTATATGGCGACCGCCCGGGATTTGCAGGCCGCGCTCCATCCTCCTGACAAGGACAAATACGGCTTCCGTTTTTTCCTGACAGCTCTCCACAAGGTTTATGGGAAGCCGGGTGAATGGTTTGGGCCGATGATGGTTTCAGCCAAGAGGGAGGGGGCTCAGGTCCGCCTTCGCTATCAATATGCCTCGGGAGGCATGGTGGCCCTCGGCGGAAAGCCCCCCCAGGGCTTCTATGTGGCCGATGCCGATGGAAAGTCGGATTGGGTCGCCGCACGCATTGAGGGGAGCGAAATCATCCTGACGGGGCCTTCCCTGGCCGCGGCAAAGACGGTCAGCTACGCCGATGTCTCGGATGGACGGGTGATGTGGGCCAATGTGTTCAGCCGTGAAGGATTGCCGGCCTATCCGATGACCATCCGGATTGAATAAACGTAGATCTAAGGCTTAATCTTGATGATCCGGCGGTCGAGTGGATCGATGTCCAGGGTTTTTCATCGTCTGAATACTGTTCCAGTCTGATTGAAAATTCCCATTAAATGTGACGGGAGAAATGAGCAAGCATGCGGAGCAGATTTTGCCGAGGTTTTGGAAGGCAAGCTGGATATGGCCACGTGACCGGCGGGAGCCAAATCTGCATTTGCTGTTCCGCAAGGATTTCGAGCTGGTCGCCGTTCCCGAGGACGCGACCCTGTATATCGCGGTGGAAAGTTCGGCCCGGATTGTTCTGAACGGGCAGGAGATCGGGCGGACATCACCCAATTCCTATCCGCATCAACATTACTACGAATCTTTCGATTGCCGGTCGGCGCTTAAGCCGGGTCTGAATCGTCTGGCGATCG
The DNA here is from genome assembly GCA_037128595.1 of bacterium. Taxonomy (NCBI): domain Bacteria; species bacterium. Next base: position 39,671 of record JBAXWB010000022.1, on the reverse strand, counting down.
TGGCGCGATATATCGGCATTCCCTCCAGCGCTTCGGTTCCAAAAGATCCGGGATTGCTTGCGGAACTGGTCCTGGATGACGCGACCACCGGTTCCGACGCCAGCTGGCGCTGTCTGGAGCTGAAGGCGTGGGTCGGAAACCAGCGGCGCAGTGAATGGTTGAATCTTGATCAGGTCGAGGTCGTTGACCGGCGTTTGCTGCCGGCGGGCTTCCCGTATCCTGAAGATGAGTCCGGTTTTGTTGCGCCGGAGTCCCTGCCTTGGCCCGGCGTCCGTTTCACCGCCGTCGAGCCGCGGCCTTTCTCCAAGGCCTTGCCTTGCGGGGAAGCCCGCTTGCAGGTAATCCTCGCCGGGACCGTCAGCGACCGCAGCCGGGACAATCCTATTCCCGCTTTGGCGGTCTCGGAAGAGGAAATTATCCCTCAGCCTTTTGCCTGGGATGGCCATTCTCCGTTTGTCGTTCCTGCGCAATCTGCCGGAACCGCGTTTGCCCTCCTGTTTACGTTTGGGGAGTACTTGAACGGCCGGCCGGAAATCGAGCTGGATGGCCCGGCCGGAGCGGTGGTGGATATCGTCTGGGAGGAGCGGCTGATCAACGGGCGTTTCGATGTCCGCAAGACGCGTGTCTATACCGCCGATCGCCACATCCTTGCGGGCGGTTTCAACCGGATCGTTCCCGGGGACTGGCTGGCGGGTCATTTTATGCAGCTGACTTTCCGTAATCTGACTGCGCCGGTAAAGGTGTCCCGTCTGCGGTATAGGCGTGAGGAATATCCGGTGCAGCGGCGGCTGAAGGTCACCTCTTCGAACAAGACGTTGGAGCGCATTGTGGAGATCAGTATGAATGCGGCACACCGCTGTATGCACGACAACATCATGGATTGCCCATGGCGTGAGCGGCGGCAGTGGATCGGTGACGTGCAACGCATTTCGCTGATCAATCACTATGCTTTCGGCGACCGCGATCTGGTGCGCGGTGTCCTCCGCCAGCATATCGGCATGCAGGATCCGACCGGGCGTATGTGGTGCTGTTCCCCGATCTGGGAGGAATATCCCACGCAGTCGATGGAATGGGTGCGCGCCGTTCTGGAATATACGGAGTTCACGGGCGACCGCTCCCTGTTTGAAGAGGTTTCCGGTAATATCGAAATGCTTCACCGCTGGTTCCTGCGTAATCGCGATCCGGACGGGCTGCTGTTTATCAATACGCCGCCGGTCATGAACTGGATGGACAATCCGCTGTGCCACCGGCTCCATTCCTGGCAGTTTAAAGTGCCGTTCGTGGTTCAGAATCTCCGCTATCTTCTGTTCCTGGACGACATGGCCACTTGCTTTGACGCCACCGGTCGTCCGGCTGAGGCCGGACGGGTCCGCGCCGACCGCCGTGCCTTGGAACCGGTCATTCGTGAACAGTTCACCGATGCGGCGACCGGGCTCCTGCGTGATTGTCCCGACCGGGAGGGAGCTCCGCGCACCTTCAGCGTGATGGGGCATGCTCTCGCGGTGTGCGCCGGGCTGCATGATCCCGTCGAAATCGCCAAGCTTTGGGACCGGTTTCAGGCGTTCAGCGTGCAGCACACGGATGATGTGATTCCCGCTTCGCCGTTCGGACAGTTCCACGTTCACCAGGCGCTGGCCCGCCTGGGTCGTCGCGATGCCATCATCGCCGATATTCTTGAAAAATGGGGCCCCATGGTGGAGGCAGGAGCCGACACCACATGGGAAGCGTTCAGTGGCGAAACCAGCCAGTGTCACGGCTGGGCTGGAATACCGGTGATTTCCCTGGCGGGCATGATTCTCGGCATGGATCCGCGCCATTCCAGTAAAGCCCGGTGTGACCACATCGGGGGTGTGGAATGGATTGAAGCGGTCTCCTTATCGTGATAAGTCATCTCGTCGTTGCTGACTGATGGAATTCACGTAAAGTCATGATCATCAAGAGAAGATTCTGGATCTAAGCACTAAAACATCAAGCAGGAGATCGATTGTGAACATCATTCCGTTCCTTCAGGCGTCAGTCGTTCTTGCTGCTACCCTGGTAGCCACTCCCGTGCTTCAGGCGGCGGATGATCTTGTCCCGCGCCGTACCGCCAGCACCCTGGCCGCACCTTTGCTAAGGGCAGCTCCGCAGATTGACGGCGACCTCGGCGATGCCGCCTGGAAACAGGCGCAACCCTTGCGTGACTTTGCCTTTGGCAAAGGGGTGCGTTTCCAGACCGAGGGTTGGGTCGCACGTGATGCGACGAACCTCTACTTCGCCGCGCGCTGCTATGATGACAATCTCAAGGCGCTGGTGACGGCCAACGAAGGAATGGCCCTTTGGAAAAACGATTGCATTGAGCTTTTCATCGTTCCCCGCAAGGAGGAGCTCTTCACCGGGCACTTCGTGGTGAGTTGCGAGGGCAAGATTGCCTTCAAGGCATGGGCCAAGGATGAATGGGGCGAACCGACTGCCGGTCGCAGGCTTCCTATTGCCTGTGTCGCCGGGCGGGAGAAGGATGCCTGGACGGTGGAGGTTGCCATTCCCCTGGCTATTTTCGGTGACGCCCTTGACCTTGGGCGTCCCTGGGCCCTTGGCTTTAACCGTGAGAAACAAAACACGCCGATCGAGGTCAGTTCGTTCCAGGGTTCGTTCAATACCCCGACCGAGTATCCGGATCTGGCCTTTGACGGGCGGAGTGTGCTGGTGGACGGGCTTGGGCTACGCAACATCGGCAACGCCCCGCAACAGGTGCAGGTGACGATCCAGTCCCGGAGCGAAGGCGCGGCTGTGGGCAAGCCCATGGCGCTTACCCTTCCCGCTGGCGAGCGGGTCGCACTCCCATGGCAGGCGCAGACCGCTGGCATGAAGGCCGGCGAGGTCTTCACGGTCCGCACCGTGGAGAGCGGTGGCAGGCTACTGGTCGCCGAGGAATACAAATTGGTCGAGCCGACCTGTCCGCCGCCGGTGATCGACCCCGCCAGTGTTCCGCCGCCCCGTTTCGTCAAGACCGTCCTTGACGATCCTAACTTCTTTCCAATCTCGGTATGGCTGCAACCTGCCGGCGTGGCTACGATGTTCAAGGCCATGGGCGTGAATACCTTTGTCGGTGGGTGCGATTCCTACCCGTCCCCCCGGGGCAAGGATTTCTTCGACCTGCTTCACGCCCAGGGACTGGTTGGTCTGGCTGTCTTTAACGCAGAGAACCTTGCCGCACGGCTACAGGACCATCCGGCTTTCATCGGCTGGATGGAAGGCGATGAGCCGGATCTCTCGAGCCCCGCGACTGGTCAGGTCACTCGCTCCCCTGAGGAGGTTCTGGCGATCTTCAAGGAGGCCCGCACTGTGGATCCGGGCCACCGTTTCTATGTCAACCTCAGTCAGGCCGTGGGCCAGGAAAATTTCGTGGGAAGCGCCGCCACTCCCGAGCAGTTGCCTATCTACGCGAGATACTGCGATATCCTCAGCTTTGATGTCTACCCCTGCAATAGTGTCCAGCCCAACGGTCCCGACCGCATGTACCTGGTCGCCAAGGGGATCGACCGTTCCCGGCGCTGGAGCGCTCCCGGCACCCCGGTGTGGACCTGGATCGAGGTAAACCAGATCCAGGGATTGGGGCGTGCCCCGACACCGGACGAGGTTAAAACCCAAATCTGGATGGCTTTGGTTCACGGTGCTACTGGCTACGGCTTCTTCTGTCACTCCTGGAGCGCGGCGTTCTTCAAGGAGCATATGGGGATCGAGAGCGGTTTCTCACAGACCGCCATCTCTAAACCCATGATCGCGGCCCTTACCACCATCAACGCCGAGGTAAAGGCCTTGGCGGCTGTGCTCAATAGTCCGACCATCGCCGGCGGCACCCAGGTTTCGGTTACCCAGGGGAGCCGGGTGGATGCCATCACCAAGGCCAAGGATGGCTCCATCTATGTTTTTGCAGTGAACATGTACCGTAAGCCGGAGGCGGCGACCCTCACGGTCAAAGGCGCGGCGGACGGCGTGGCGGAAGTTCTCTATGAAAACCGCACCGTGGCGGTCAAGGGCGGCGTGATCGTGGACGCCTTCGCACCCTACGCCGTGCATCGCTACAAACTTACGGCTATGGGCGTGAAATAATTCTATTTGGAAGCTTTACACGTAAAGCAGGAGATTGATTATGAAAAAAACACCATTTCTGCGATGGCACAATGTGATCGCGTTGGCCATGGTGGCCCTGGCAGTGGGCGGGACGTGGCTCCGCGCGGAGTCGCCACCGGAAAAGCCCCGGACTTTTGCCTTTTACGATCCGGCCATCATGATGGAAATGAGGATTACCGGGGAGGTCACCATCGACCAATCCATGAAGCGGACCGAAAGTTCATCCGGTGCGTTGAAACTGGCGCCCGGGGCAATCGTGGTGTGGCCTTTCCGTGATCAGGTGGGAGTGGGGACGATTGAAATGTGGGTGTATGATGATGGCACGGTTCCGGCCAATCCCAAGGGCTACGGTGCGGGGGCCATGTGGGGCGTCTCCCAGGGCGGAGCACCCGCCTTGTTAGTGGGGCATATTTATGCACCCTATCTCAACGGGGTCGAGTATTATGCCGCATCGGATCTGGACCTTGCTGTGAACCGGGCAACCGATAAGGTCCAATTCATCGGCCTTCCCCGCAAGAAGGGATGGCATCAATGGACGTTTGATTTTTCGGAAAAAGATGGCCTGAAAATCCTTTGTGATGGCCAGAGTGCCAATGAACGTGGATTCAACTGGAAAGCAACCCGGCTGGCTGGGTTCAATGGCGTGCGTCTCATGGCGGGCGCCGGGGATGCCGCCCAATCCCTCTGGGTGTCCGAAGTCACCGTTACGATGGGCAGTGTCGGGGCGGTCGACCGCCTTTGGCCGGCGCCACCACCGGCCGAGCTGACCATGAAGCCGGTCCCGCAAAAGCAGTCGGGATCGCCCTATGCGAAATGGGAGCGTGGCCTGAATAAGGATCCCAGCTATTTCCCGATTGCCGTGTGGTGCCAGGGTGCGCATAACGCCAAGCGCTATCAGGAAATTGGCGTCAATCTCTATGTTGGCCAATACGGCGGGCTCACCGAAGCGGGCTATGCTGCGCTCAAGGGGGCGGGCATGCAGGTGATCTGCGACCAGAACGAGGTCGGGCTCAAGCATCTCAAGGAATCCACCATTGTCGGCTGGATGTTTGGCGATGAGCCGGATAACGCCCAGGGGTTCAAGGCCTATTGGAACAATGATGTGGAAAAGATCAAGGATGCCTGGCCGGAAGTGGCCGCCTTCAAGGATTTAGGGCCGGCTAAACCCTATGCCGGGTATGGGCCGCCCATCCCGCCGAAATGGGTCATCCGTGAGTATGAGGCGGTGAAGAAAAAAGATCCCAGCCGTCCGTTTTTCCTCAATCTTGGGTGTGGTGTGGCCTTTGACATGTTTGAAGGGCGCGGCGAAATGTGCGGCCGGTTGGATTTGTATCCCGAATACCTCAAGGGATGTGATATTGGTTGCTTTGACATCTATCCGGTCACTACCCAGTTTGATTTGATGGGGAACCTCTGGACCGTTCCCAATGGGGTGCTCCGGTTGCGGAACTGGTCGGCGGATGAAAAACCGATCTGGGCCTGCATCGAATGCACGCATGTGGCGAACCCGTCCGTAAAGCCCACCCCAAGCCAGGTCCGGTCGATCGTCTGGCTCTCTCTTATCCATGGGGCCCGTGGTCTGGTCTATTTTGCCCACCAGTTCGCGCCGAGCTTTATCGAACCGGGCTTGCTGGAGGATAAGGAGATGGCGGCCGCGGTGGCCGTGATCAACAAGCAAATTACGGAGCTGGCAGCGGTTTTGAACAGTCCCACACTTGCCGATGCGGTGACCGTAACCTCCTCGGAGAAGCATACGCCGGTGCATGTGATGGTGAAAAAGCATGCCGGGACAACCTATGCCTTTGCGGGCGCCCTCTATCATCGTGACACCAAGGCTTCGATCCAGCTCAAGGGGATGACAGGCAAGGCCACGGCGGAAGTCTTGGGCGAGTCACGTACGGTCCCTGTGGAGAACGGCCTGATCCAGGATGACTTCAAGGGCGGGTACGCGATCCACTTGTACCGGATCAGTCATCTGAGACGAAGTAATTAGCAAGCGTTCGCGATAAGATGGGCTATCAGTAAAATCACCTTTAGGAGCCTCGGGGTTATGAACAATTTCAGTTATTACAATCCTGTGAAGATCGTATTTGGCAGCGGGTCTATTGCTGGATTAGCGGAATTATTGCCTGACGATACCAGGATAATGTTGTTGTATGGCGGGGGCTCCATCAAGACCAATGGAGTTTACGACAAGGTGAAAAGTGCCCTGTGTGGAAAAAACTGGTGCGAATTTAGTGGTATTGAGCCCAATCCGTTACATGAGACCTGTATGCGGGCCATCGACATGGCCCGTAATGCAAAAATTGGATTTTTGCTGGCAGTCGGTGGCGGCTCCGTGTTGGATGCGTCAAAATACATTGCGGCTGGTTGTGAATATCGTGGTGATCCCTGGGATATATTGGCCAAGGGGGGTGAGGTGAAATCGGCTTTACCGATCGGCTGTGTGCTCACCTTGCCGGCGACCGGTTCGGAAGTGAATGAGGCATCGGTGATTTCGAGGGCCTCCTCCCGTCAAAAACTCTTTTTTTCTTCCCCAATGGTTTTTCCCCGGTTTTCCATTCTGGATCCGGAGACGACCTATTCGCTCCCTCTGAGGCAGACCGTCAATGGGATTGTGGACGCCTTCATCCATGTCACGGAGCAGTATGTGGCGCCCCCGTGCAATGCCCCGCTTCAGGCGCGCCAAGCGGAAGCGGTATTGTTGACTCTTCTGGAGGAGGCCCCCAAGGTTCTCGTCAACCCTTCCAGCTATGATGGTCGGGCGAATATCATGTGGGCGGCCTCCCATGCGTTGAACAGGGTGATCGGATGCGGGGTACCCCAGGACTGGATGTCACACCTCATCGGTCATGAATTAACGGCCTTCTACGGGATCGATCATGCCCAGTCACTGGCCATCGTGTTGCCGTCCCTCTGGCGACAGACAAAATCCGAAAAGCAGGTGAAACTGGCACAGTTGGCGCGCCGGGTTTATGGAGTGGGTGATGTGGCGACTGATATGGCGGCCGCGGATCTTGCTATCATTAAAACAGAACGATTCTTCCATTCCCTGGGAATGAAAACTCGGCTTTCTGACTACGGGATTGATGCCGATGATGCCGCGCAACGTGTGTCTGAACGGATGAAGACGCGTGACATTCTCCTTGGGGATGCCCCGCTGGCATCCGTGGTAATTGCTGAAATCCTGCGCCAGGCAAAATAAAAAAAATTGTGGGGAATATATCTGGAGTGATCCTGGCGATGGAAGTGTGTGGTTCTTTATGGGCTGGTGGCGTTGATGGAAGTGATGCAACAGGAGGGGGTGCGGTGAATACAAAACCCAGGGTGCCGGTGTGGACAACTACGAGCCGCCTGGTCAAAACAGGGGAGTCGCTTGAATTCAAGTTCTGGCTACCGCCGGGAATCGAGAGTGGCGGCCTTAGGATCTACCCGCAGTACCTTGAACAGGGTGAGCCTGGTTTGGCGTTCAAGCCGGGCGGTGATCTTAAATGGCTGGAATGTCTGCCCTTCCAGAAGCCCTCGCTTGTGTTTGCCGGCGGCCAGGCAGGCATTACATATACCCCAGAAAAAGCGGGAAATTATATCGCTGCATGGAAAGCGGGTGGAGAGACCTACTACCGCTATTTTGCCGTGATTGATGACACCTATACGGTGCTCTCTTTTGCCACGTTTTTTGATCTGGATCCGGCACCGACGTTCAATGGCATGGGGATTCCGTTGGATTACCGGTGTCCGATCGATAAATTCTCCAAGGATGATGAAGTAGGACGGAAATTACTGGAGAAAAACCGGCTGTTTGGAGAGCTGGTGGTGCCGGCGTTCCCGGATATGCCTTCTGCCACCCACGAGGAGCGGGTTCGGGTGTATGGAGCGGGGATGGCGAAAGTCCGGGCGCTTCTGCCTGATTCACTCGATCACCGCTCCATCCGCGTGGATGTGAATCATAAAGAGGATCCCGGTTATCCCCGGGCATTGGCCGAAATAGGGATCAATGACCACTGCGGGCTTTGGGAGGCGAATTGTGCACCCTGGATTGGCATGCCGGAATTTCTTTATTATGCGTCACCGGATGATTCCCGGAGGGTAAACCAGGCGGCTGGTGGCGAGGTGGTCTCCCATCAATGGGACTTCTGTGGCTCCTTTCATTTTCTTGGGCCGGTGGACTGGCATTACAGCGCTGGGGAGGGGCGTTTTAGCCGGACTGAACAGTGTATGATGGCCGGAATGGATGAGTTTCGAAACTTGGCCGAAATGAATGGGCATCCAGTTTTTGTCACCCCACTATATAGTGGCCCCGAAAAATCGGTAGGGGACTGGATCCAGCCCGGCTTCCATGCGGTTGATGACGGCCAGGAGCGGGCGGCATTTTGCGAACAGTATCAACGCCTGCTGGCATTCGGACTGACGAAGAAGTACAAGCTGGCGTTCACCCGCTCCATTGATATGGTGGATTATTTCCGGCGTCATTTCAAGGTGACGCCACGAACGGTGTTCTCCTCCAGGACCAAGCATTTGCACTACGATGCCGTATGGACACAGGGGGCATGGAATAATTATGGCGTACTCTATACCCCGGACCAGATTCCGTGGGGAACGAGGATTTCGACAGTCCACAAGATGCGGACCACACCCGTGCTTCCCGACAAGGTCGCCTTCCTTCCATTGAAGGATGCGCTGTCCTGTGAATATATTCTCATAGAGGATCAGGATAAACAAATCCGCTTCGAACGGGAATGTCCCAATCCGATTTGGTGGTTCGATTACACGCGGAAGCAGACTAACGAGAAGGGGAGCTTCATGACGGCGGTCGAAACCCCGGACGTCATGCTCGTTCGGTCACAGAAGTTCACCAAGGACACAGGATTGTCGATCAAGTTGATCATGAAGACGCAGGCCAGTTTCCCAGGGTATGCGGTTGCGTTATGGGGTTTGCCCCTCGACTACAAGACTCCTCACGGAGAGATCAGCACAACCGCCCGGTCCTATACCCTGGCGAAGAATGTGGACGGGGAAACCCACATGGTGCTGTATTTCGATTTAAAACCTGATGCCGAGGTGCAGGTGGTGTTGCGCAGTCCGAAGGCGAACCACTGGCGATGGGAGTAGCCGGGGAAGTTAGCGGGGGTTAAGCGTATTCTTTCCAGCGGTTAGATTGGGCCCCACGCATTATTGCTGGAGTCGATTCTCTGTCAGGCTGTCTCCTGGATTTCCTGAGCCAACGCTTATCGTGATAAGCTTCCGTGCTGTTGCTGCGTATCAGCATTTTCATACACTGCTAGAAAACAGGACGAAAACATGAAGATGAAATGGCTGAATTTCCTCAACTTTATCCGTTACGATGATTTCAGGACCCCGGATCTGGATCTCTTTGAGCCGGTCCGGGAGCAGATGGCCCTGCATCGGAAATTGGCCATGCCGGCGACCTGGCTGATGCAGGTGGATGCCATGTTGCTGGGCCCCTATGTGGAGTATTTCAAAAAGAACAAACCCGCTGATCATGAGTTGGGGGTTTGGTTCGAGATCAACCGGGCCCACTGTGAGAAGGCTGGAGTAAAGTACAATGGACGGCCCGGGGCGAACTGGGACTCTCATTCCAATGCCTCCCTCTCCGTTGGCTATGCCCCAGAAGACCGGTTGAAATTGGCGGATGCGGCCATGGACGTCTTCCATCAGGCCTTCGGGTATTACCCCGCCACCGTGGCGGCGTGGTACATTGATGCCGTGACGCTGGATTACCTGAATCGGAAATACGGGGTTACCGGGAGTGCGAATTGCCGGGATCAATGGGGGACGGATGGGTATTCCCTGTGGGGCGGCTTCTGGCATGGGGCCTATTATCCTTCCAAGGTTAATGCCTATATTCCCGCGACCTCGGAGGCAACCCAGATCCCGGTCCCCATCTTCAGGTTGTTGGGAAGCTGTCCCATCGATCAATATGCCAGCAAGATTGGTGGCAACGGGCAGGAGGTTTGCACGCTGGAACCGGTCTGGAAAGATGGCTGTCAGAGGGATTGGCTGGAGTCGTTTGTCGGGAACATGTATGGCGATGTTCCCTTTGAGTATTCATTTGCCCAGACAGGACAGGAAAATAGTTTCGGCTGGGCCTGGATGAAAAAGGGGTTTGAACTCCAGATTGAGTACTTCAGTCAACTGAGAGCCCGGGGCGAAATCATCTGTGGCACTATGAAAGAGGCTGCAGATTGGTATAGGAAGTCATTCCACCAGACTGTTCCTTGTGCCGTCTTTGCGAAGAACGATGTCCAGGGTAAAGCGCGTAAGTCGCTTTGGTACAGTAGCCGGTATTACCGGGCCGGAGTGCTCATTGAAGGGGACCAGTTGAAAATCCGCGACTTACATCTTTTCCGGGCGGATTATGTCGATCGATATCAGGAAAAGACCTGTGACGACAAGGCGATGACGGTTGACAGCCTGCCGCTGGTGGAGGGCTTTCTCTGGAGAAAAGATCAGGAGGATGCGTCAGCTTATCTTGAAGTGAACCGTAATGGTCATTGGGAAAAGCTCGACTGGAGCGGGCTGGCGGTCAGCGCGGATGAGTCCCAACATATTTTGACTTTGGATTCAGGGACAGGCGTGAGCCTTGTTTTTACTGGGAAAAGTCTGGTTGTTAACGCTTCGACAACGCTTTGTCGATTGGTCCTGCCGAAAGAACATGTTGACAATCCAATGATCCAGGCGGGTGGGATAGCCTATATTCATCGAGGATTCTATTATGGAATCACTGCCGCAGGAATCCTCAAATCACAAGATGATGGGGCTACAATATTCCTGGAATCTTCAGGCGGGATTCTCGAACTCGGAATGGAATGATTTAAATGAGCTTATCGTGATAAGTAGATTTCGGATATGCGAGTTGTGAGGGGCGTGTTAATATTGAGACATAAAGTTAATATTGGAATAGGGGATAACCATGAAAACAAACCAGATCAACACTGTTCTTGCGAAACTGTTCACCTTGATTGCGGGGGGTATGATGCTTCCGCTGTTGGCGCTCGCCGATAATCCCGTTTGGAACAATTCCAGTGATGGGAATTGGGGGGATGGTGCCAATTGGGCGCCTGCGATTGCACCGTCTGTTGATAGCGTTGTGACGATCAATAATGCATCGAGCAAGACGGTGACGATTAGTGACGCTACGCCAGTGGGGAATTTGGAAGCGTATACTCTGGCCCTGTCCGGGGTAGGTGGTGCTACCAACACCTTGCGCATTATCAATAATGCGACGTTGAGTTTGCATAAGCCATACCCTTGGGGCCAATTGTACGTGGGAACTGGGGGCCACCTTGTACTTGATGGCGGTTATCTTGGTAGTGCCACGAACAAAAGCGAAGCCGATCTGGAGTTAGGCGGCGAAATCACTGTTATAAGCGGGGGGTGGCAGTGCGGGAATGTTTTTCTGAATAACGGGAAAATTAACCTGTTCGGAGGGACAAACTCGTTTCAAGCGTCGGCTATTCCAAGCGAAGGTTTCTATGGCCAGATCAGTTTTGGTCATAGTGCGGGTTACACGGGAACTGTCGTAATGACTGGTGGATTGCTCGTGACTACAGGCTCTGTTGTACAGGTTGGTAATTTGGGCCGGGGCTTTATGACCGTTTCAGGCGGGGAGTGGAGGGGAAGTGCCTTTACTGTGAGCGGAGAAGGATCGGGTTCATTACTGACGTTGAGCGGCGGCACGAACACTTTTGATAGCACGAGTGAGTACGGTGTTGTGCATTCCCTTTTGATGACGGGCGGTCTACTGGTGACGAGTAATGCGTCACGTTTTGAGATATATGGGTCAACGCCAGGTGTGGTGGTGTCAAATGGATCCTGGCTCGCCAGCGAGATCTGGTTGCGCGGAACTGGCAAGCTGACGATGGCGGGCGGACAGATCAGTGCGTCCAAGGTGGGGACTTTCTATAGCACTGGCGGCGCTGTTACCTTTTTGGTTACGGGCGGGATCCTGGATGTCAACACCTTGGTGCTCGACTCCGCCAGCCAAGTCATCAGCAATTCAGGCGGGGTTTTCCAGTTCAGTACGGCTACCCCTTCAATTTCGCCGGGGCCAAGCGTGATTACCCTCAATGGCGGTGCCATTGCCTTTCGGGATGTGCCGGATGTGGATGTTAAGGGCAACTGGAGTGGAACGTCGTTAGCCAATATGACCTTCACTCCCGGTGGACTGAATACCTTCCGGCTAAATAATGCGACGAATGCGTCCTCCGGCCAGGCCTATACCTTTGATTCAGAGATGGGTGCCACCAACTATTATCGCCTGGAAATGATCAATGGCAAGACCTGTTACCGTGGAGGTGATGTGACCGTGGGTGCCGGGGGCGCGATTCTTTTTTCGAATACGGCGGCACGGATCGAGGGGGCCTTGACCCAGGCGGGATCTATGACGGTGGCGGATAGTGCCGTTACCATAACGGGTGCGCTTTCCCTATCCGAAGGGGCAGTGCTCACCTGGACCTCGAATACGGTCGGCAATGCTGTGACCGTTGGCGGGAGTGTGTCTTTACCGGCCAATGCTGCCTTTACACTGAGCAGTCCCCTCGGGCGTGATGAGGTAGTGACGTTGATTACGGCCACGGGCGGTATTGTCGGCTCACCCGCCAATTGGGCGTTGAGTCCATTGTCACATCGGTTGCTGGTTGAGGGCGGGAATACCCTCGTCCTCCGACCCCGGGTTATGGGATTTATACTTGAAATCCAATGATCTGAGATCATTTAAGTTGTCACCAAGGCGGGGGTTGGCATGAAAAATATATCACAGAGTTGGGCGGGCGTGTTCTGGTTGTTGTGTGTCGGACTGGCGGTCGAGGGGGCTTCAGCGGCCCATACCAATTCTGTCCCTTGGACAGAGTCATTTGAATCCTATTCCAGCGGCTATTTCCTGCAGGACACCAATGGGTGGTCTTCGAGCCGATGGGGTGCCGGACTTATTACCAATTCCGGGGCCGTTCTGTTCGCGCTGACCAATACCTATGCGGGCATCGGATCGTATCCGTTGCCCAATGCCTCCCACACGAATGTACTGCGAATCACGGATCTCGTGGATAATGATATCCGGCATACCGCAGGGGATACGGTGGCGTTGGATTTCATGGTGATGCCTACATGGAGTGAAATCAACCCGTTGTCCAAAACCAATCTTCACTGCGCCCTGTACATTAACACCAATCAGCATGTGGTGATCTGGCATCAGCGTCTCACTCCCGCCACGAACGAATGGCTGGACCTGGTGGCAAGTCCTTTGATTAACACCGGCGTCTGGGCCCGTATTGGCGTGATTCAGGACTATTCCAATCAGATGTTCCAGATCAAAGTTAATGGGAGCCCGATTGAGGATGCCGCCGGTTATGTGGCAGGAGGCGGGAGCCAGCCGGGCTCTTGGTTCCATATGGTTCAGACGAATGGGATCTTGTCGCAAATCACATTCGGCGATGGAGGGACGAACTATCTGGATGACATTACGCTGTCTGCTGGCATCAGTTTCGAAGGGGTTACAGCCTTATCCTGCTCGGGAACCAATTTTGCTGAGGCTGCGGCCAACAATGGAACCATTGGTAACACGAATGTCATTAGTCTGACGGGTGATGCCTTTACGGCAGGTCCCTATGTGCTCAACACGCACTATGCCGTGGCGAATGTCCCTGCCGGGCTGACGGCCCAACTCACTCGAAATAATAATACCCAGGTCACCTTTGCCTTGACAGGACACGCGTCGCCCCATACCAGCAGTCAATCGACGGGTGCCCTTGAATTATCCTTCTTGAATCCGGCCTTTGCCAGTGTGGCGGCGGCGAGTATTACGGGTGCCACCACCAACTTTTCGGTCACCTTTAATAATGCTCCCAGCCTGGCTTACAACCGTTCGGCCTTCAATGAACTTTCGTTTGGCACGATTAACAACCAGAGCCCGCTGCTGATTACGCTGACCGGTGATGCGTTTGTCTCCAATCTGACCGGGCTCTATTCGGTCTCTAATCTTCCTTTGGGACTTACCCTGGAGCTGACACGAATCAGCGCCACCCAGGTGAGTGTCAGGCTGACCGGGATTGCCAGTGCGCATGCCTCAGGGAACACCATTCATGATCTGACGCTGGATTTCCTGCAGGGGGCGTTTGTTAGCGCGAATGCAGACCAGGTGGCGAGTAATCCCAAAACGGATTTAAGCGTGGTATTTGTCGATGATCTTTCGTTTGTCAACACGGTCCCCTATGAGGAACCGTTTGAGTCCTATGCAGATGGGTTCCTGCTCGCGGGGACGAATGCCTGGACGGCCGACTATTATGCTAATGCCGGGGTGGTGACTAACGATGCCGTTGTCAATGCCAAGCTGGCAACTTACATGGCGCATACGACGCCTCCGATTCTGACCAATCATAACAAGACCCTGCTCGTGCAGGATAGCATTCAGTCAGAGATCCATAGCGAAACGGGCGTGGGTGTCTATGTGGATCTCCTGATGATGCCGGTGCCGCTAGCGGAACCGGCGGGGATCCGGACGAATGCCCAGTTCTCGATGTATATCGACCCCAACATGCAGGTGGTGATCTGGCACCGGAATATGACGGGAATACCCGCAACGAATGAATGGCTGACGCTGGCCAATGCCCCGCTGATTGATACCTCCTGTTGGACCCGGATTACGGTGGCGCAGGATTATACCAATCACATGTTCCAACTTCGAATCAATGAAGGGGCGGCTATCGAGGATCCTGTCGGATGGACCCAAGGAGGGATAACGCAGACGGGATCCTGGTTCCATATGGTTCAGACGAACGATTTCATGAGTCGACTGCTTCTTTTCGGGCGGGGCGCCGCTTATCTCGATGATGTCACGGTTCGAACCCAGTTAGGGGCCTGGTTTGCCCGCGGCGCAGGGAGCGTTTACGTCATTCGATAGGTATATATTGCCTTCCTTCCTGATATGAGTAAAAGATATGGGGGAATTGATTAAGCGATCTGTTATTCATGTCAAATCAACGAAAAATTGCGAAACTGATGGGGGTTACTCAAGCCACTGTTTCATTGGCGCTGAGGGATAGTCGTGAAGTGTCGGCGGAATTGCGCACGAAAATTAAGCAAAAAGCCAGCCAGCTCGGCTACCGTCAGAACGACTACATGAACAACCTGATGAAGCGGGTACGTTCGGGCCGTAAATTGACCAGTATCGGGACGATCGCCCTGTTGGTGGATTGGCCGTCTGAAATGGACTGGTACCGGACCAGTGAGTGTTTCCGGCTCTATCATCCGGCGGTGAAACAGAGGGCGCTTGAATTGGGTTTCAAGGTTGAAACATTCTATCTGAAGGCGCCGGGAATGGATTCTGCGAAAATCGATCGCATCCTTTATTCGCGCGGCATCCAGGGCATCCTGTTGGTGATGCAATATGGCGAAGAGGGGGCTGCCAAGCTTGATATGAAGTGGGATCGCTATGTTTGCCTGATAACCGGGATGGGGTTTTTGAAGCAGGATTTCGACCGGGTTTGTGCAGATCATGTCCAGAATATGATCTATGCGGTTGAGGCATTGAAGGCGCGTGGGTATGAACGGATCGGTTTGATCATGGAGCCGGGGTTTGCCGTGGAAAGATCACGGGGGGCCAAGTATGGCATTGGGTATGTGGGGTACCAGATGAGTTTGCCGGCATCCGCACGTATTCCCATATATGACGAAAGACTCGGCGATAGGTCCCCAATATTGTTTCTCAAATGGTATCGGCGCTGGCAGCCTGAGGTGATCCTCACCATGGCGATCCATGATGACGAGAAATGGTTGCGTGAAGTCGGACTCAGGGTCCCCGAAGATGTTGCCCTGGCTTGCGTAGATCGACCGTCCGGATCCCATTTTGCCGGGATCGAGGAGTTGCATTCAGAAATGGGTAAAATTTCGGTGGAGCAGTTGATTGCCAAGATTGGCCGGAGTGAATTCGGCGAACCTGCCCATCCCATCCAAATATTGACCGATGGCCACTGGGTAGACGGGGAGACGGTTCCGAACCTGGTGAAGCCGTGAGGGAGTCTTCCGGGAGCCCGGGGTATCGCGTGTGGCACGTAACCGGGATTTGTGAAGGATAAAATGCCGCCTGGCAGCCCTCATCAGTCTGGATTGATGATTGCCTTCGCATGAATTTCCACGGAGCGGTAAAATACTCCTGTTTCTGTCCTCAGCGGCTCCTTCATCCTGGATCTCAAAGCACTCATGGAGCCTTATCGTGATAAGCCGATTTCGAATATGAGAATTGTGAGAGGGGTGTTAGTTTTCTGGAAATAATTATCGTCGGGGTGGAGGTTTATGCGGGACTACATCAGGAAGGCCAATGGCTCATGAACAATAATACTATCAGGTTAAATATTGACACTGAGAAGACCGGAGAGCACCTCGATCTAAGGAGATATTCGTTGAGTCATGGCGGGATCAGTCCGCATCCAGAATTTAGTGAGCATGTGGCGCATCTTCAACAACTCAAGCCGAACGTAATACGTTTTTTCCTCATGGACTATTACGGTACGTTTCCGGCTAAAGGGCAGTATGATTGGGCGAAAGTGGATAACGTGTTCGAGGCAATTATTGCCACGGGTGCACACCCATTTCCCTGCATCTGTTATAAGCCAAAATCGCTTTTCCCGGTGCTCGATGAAAAAGTTGTTCACCCCGTCAGTTACCCGGAATGGGAGGAATTGATCGGTGAATTAGTTAAGCACTGTAAGGAAAAAGAATTTGGGGTCGAATACTGGGAAATCGGGAATGAAGGCGATTTCGGCGAGCAGGGCGGGTGTCCCTATCTCTTTACGCCAGAAAATTACCCCATTTATTACACCCACACGGTTCAGGCCATATTGAGGGCTGATCCTGCGGCTAAGGTCGGAGGCCCAGCCCTGGCTGATTACAGGGGTCCCATGGCCGACTCACTCATTGAGCATTGCGGCAAAGGTGGGGCGCCGCTTGATTTCTTTACCTGGCACATGTATTCCGACAGTGCGGAATCGTTCAGGGAAAGTATCCGGGTGATCAAATCCAAGTTGCGCCAATACCCGGCCCTGAAGGCAACTCAAACCATGATCACGGAGTGGAATATGGACTTTCTCCGCCCCAACATGAATCCTTGGTTCCCGCCCTGTCATCTGTTGGAAACCACAAAGGCGTTTGTAGACGAAGGACTCGACCTGAGTGCCTACTACCAGATTCGTGATTCCTATTACGAGCCCGGGGACTTTGCGGGTATTACTTCGACCAAGTGGAATGGCGCCATCGACGGGTACTTCAATACGATGTCCTATCTTGGTTTGTATGATAATCAAGGCCGCGTGAGGCCCTCCTATTTCGTGTTCAAAGGGATGAGCCGCCTGGTGGGGGACCGGCTTTGTGTCGAAGGGGTGACTGCCGATGTGAAGTCGCTGGCGGTGAAAGACACGAGTGGGGTCAAGGCGCTGTTTTGGAATTTTCCTGCAAAGGGATCTGGCACCACCTATGACTGCAGTCTGGACATTTCCTCCATCAAGGAGGGATTGTTCAGGTTCATGCGGATCAATGCCGAGGCCCCTCTTAATAATATTGAATATGTACGCTCCGGTTCGATCGAGGACCTGAAGCGTAACCCTTTGAGTTTTACCCTTTCGCCTTATGAAATCAAGTGGCTAGAGATTGTTGTCATGGAAACTGCGGTGAATCCCAATTTCGGGGCGCCCGAAGTGAGTGCCCCCTCTGCGCCTCACTGACATTCATAATGGTGTTTACGTTCAAAAACCGAGTTAGGGTCAATATGAAGATCATCAAGTATTGTGTTTTAGGTGCTACATGGCTCGCGTTGTTTGGGGCTGTTAGTCCGGCGGATGCCGCTTATCAGATGCCGGTTACGTTTACTGGCTATACAAACCGCACGGAAGCACTCACCAACTTTCCCGTGTTGGTGGTGCTGAGCAATAATGTCGGGAATAGCGGGTTCAACTTTAGCGCCATGCCATTCCTCTCTACTAATGGCTGGGATCTGCGGTTCAAGGAAAATCTCGCCGACACAGGCTCGTTGAATTACGAGATTGAATCATTCACCGCGGGGAGTGTCGCGTATGTATGGGTCCAGGTTCCTGTTATTCCGACCAATGGGACGGGTTCTCTCTGGGTGACCTGGGGCAACTCATCCAATTCCAGTCAATTGGCCTGCACGACGAATGGTGCGGTGTGGGGGAGCCGTTATGCCGCCGTGTGGCATTTGCCGGATAGCGCGACCTTGACGGCCAATGATGCCACAACCAATAACAATAAGTGTACTCCTTATGGCGGAGTTTCGGCCACGGTCGGGGTGGTGGCCGGGGGTGCATCGTTTAACGGATCCAGTGGGTACATGCGGACCGATGCCAATATCTTGCTCTCATCGGTTCAGAAACTGACGGTTTCGCTTTGGCTGAAACAGACGGTTTATGATGGCAATTGGGGTGTGTTGGCCGAATTATCGCCTAACTGCAACTCTTTTCCAGATGGGTCTTTTTGGATTATTCCTTCAGGCGGATCCGACTTTGAAATTAACCCCTATGGCCCTGGGCCAACGTATAACCAGACCGGATTTACCCAGCCATCGGCTGCAGCATGGCATTATTATACCTTTGTATTGGATCGCGCTTCCACCACGCCGCAGGTCAGGGCAATTTACGTGGATGGAGTTTCGCAATTGTTGACGACCATAAACAGCACTCTCGCGGCAGGCACATATTTCAAGGATGAAATCCTCTATTTTATGAGTCGTGGCGGATCATCCCTCTTTAATGGGGGGCAACTCGATGAGATCCGATTCCAGAAGGAAGTTGTTTCCTCCAACTGGGTCTGGGCCTGTTACCAGACCATGGCATCGAATGGTTCGTTTAATGCCTATGGAGCTGCAGAAGACACTAATCTGACCGCCCCCGGGATATCGATGCAACCTGCCGATCAATATGTTCCGGTTGGCCAAGCGGCGACATTTTCCGCCATGGCCTCGGGTGCCCGGCCATTAAGCTATCAATGGCGGGTCAATGGGGTAGGTCGATCCGGCGCAACCAATGCCAGTTACACCACGCCAGCTGTGTCTGCGGGGGATGCGGGTACTGGTTTTGATGTCATGGTAGCCAATTCATTGGGTTCCGTGACCAGTTCGGTGGCAACCTTGTACTTGAATCAATTGCCTTCGGTAAGCCTGACTAATCCGGTGGCGGGTACCGCATTCCGGACAACCGATGAAATCACGCTGATGGCAACGGCGGAGGATCCGGATGGTAGTGTGACTAATGTGGCCTTTTATGCCGGAGCGACCAAGCTGGCGGATGACACGGTAGCCCCGTTTACCTATACATGGGCTGGCATGGGCGCTGGCAGTTATGCGCTCACGGCGATTGCCACGGATAACCACGGGAAGACGGCGACGTCCGGTATGGCGACGGTGACGGTAAGGGTGGTCAGTTCCTATACGGGGTTCAATTCGGCACGCAGCGGAACAGCGGAGGTGATTCCCCTGGAGGCGACGGTAGTGGAGGTTCCCCCGCAGATCAGCATCAAAACCTATGTTGGGGGTGTTTTCGATATCTATCGCAAAGACTATACCAATACCAGTTGGGGGACCGCCTTGGCGACCAATGTGGCCCTGACGGCGGGCGCGGTTTGGGTCGATAGCACCGTGGTTACCGAAGTGCTGTATGAGTACAAGTGGGTCAATACCACGGGCAGCACCTACAACACCATCAAACCCACCGGCTATATCCTGAGCGGCATCCGGGTTGATCAGACCCAACCCAAAGGCCGGCTGGCCCTGGTAGTGGCTACGGATGTGCCCGTGGCACTACCGGCGGAGTATGCGCAATTCAAGAATGACCTTCGTGCTGACGGTTGGATGGTCCACGAAATCCCTGTGGCCCGTGCCGCCGGATATAATGTAACCGGGTCGAACTTCCTTTCCACATTATCCATCGCGCCGGGGGCCACGTCGTACTATAACGGTGACGCTGTCACGATAACGAATGCCTCTGGCTCCATGGTGCCGGGCACCGTTGTCGCCGATGCCAGTCATGTTCTGACGGGGTTGACATTGGGCTATGGGGGTAGTGGCTTTACAGTGGGGGAATCCTTAGCGATCCTTACTCCGGTGCGACTTGAGATTGTTTCCGGAGGTGCAGGTTATGCCCAATGGAGCTCAGTTTCCATTGTTACCAGCGCGGGCAATAGCGGTAACTGGGTTTCGGCTGTGGATAGCAATGGAGTCGTGACGTCGATCAACGTAACCGTATGGGCTGGAATCAATATCAACAGCAGGTTGCTGAGGACTTATGCCAACGGTGAAGTGGTGACCAATATCACCACTACCGGGGGCGGAACCGGTTTGACTCTGCGTGTGGTCTACGGCAGTGGTACGCCGGTTACAGTGGCGAGTGTGGGCACAGGAACACCCCCGGACAATCTTGCCATTCGCAGTCAGATCCAAGCCCTTTATAACGCTTATCCCGGTGAACTCAAGAACGTGATCCTTTTAGGCAAAGTGCCGGTAACGCGGAGCGGACTCTATGATATTTATGGTGCGGATGGGCACGGCAATGAGTGTGCCTATGGAACGGATGCCTTTTATGCCGATATGGACGGGACTTGGTCTGATACGAATAATAACTACACGACCCAAACGGGGGGCGACCAGCTAAACGGACCTCGCGATGGGAAATTCGATCAACGGAAGATTTTTGAGACCGGGCCCGGAGGCACGAACGGCGCCGTGGAACTGGGGTTTGGCCGGATCGATTTGACTGCGGGAATTGTCAATGATGTCGAGGCACTTCGAAACTACTTCAACAAGTTACACCGGTACAAGGTTGCCAGTGCCGATTTCCGGCCTGGTCGCTATGTGTGTGATCGGATGTTTTATCCGAATGTGAGTGAGACGGCGTGCATGTCGATGCCCGCCGTAGTGGGGATGACAAATATCGAGGCAATCACGTCGGCATCGCTCCCCGTTTCCGATGGGGATGCGGACCAACTCTACAGTGCCATCAATGGACCTTATCTTTTCTACTTCAAGGGAAGTGGTGCGCCGGGGTACGGTGAGGGGGGGAAAGCCGTTTTCTGGACAGGTATGCAGAGTGGTTGGGGGTATTGGTACGAAGCTGTTTGGCTTTCTTCAGGCGGGAACGCCATGCAACTGCGGTTGAGTGAAGAGAGCTACACACTCAGTTTTACCTGGTCCATATGGGGATTGCGCTACATCTATCACCGCATGGCGATGGGGTTTGATGCCGGCGACATGATGCGGCAAAGCATCAATAACAATGGCTGGTCGACCAGTGGCACCTATTCCTACAAGTATGACAATGTAAGTAACGGTGACTTCCATGGATCCCTTTACATGGACCACATGGGGGATCCCACCCTGCGGCTCTATATGTTTTCCCCGCCCTCGAAACTGGCTGTGGTGAAGAGCACGGATCACCCTGCGTTAGCGTGGACCGCCTCTCCCGAAACGGGGGTGGCAGGGTATCATGTGTACCGGAGTCCGGGCGGAACCGGTACCTACCAGCGCTTGACCTCCACTCCGCTGGCTGCGCTTGCTTATGATGATTCGTCGGTGACCTCCGGACAGTACACCTACATGGTTCGTGCCGTTCGTCTGGAAACCACGGGGGCGGGAACCTTCTATAATCCGAGTCTGGGGATTGAACAGGCGATTGATTTGTCAGGCGCCCCGGCGGTCGTATCCATTGTAACCACCTCACTGGTTGCGGCCGCCTGGAAAACGTCCTATAGCCAGCCGTTGGTGGCCCAGGGTGGTTATCCCTGGTTTGGGTGGACGGTGGTAGCCGGAGCCTTGCCCACCGGAATGGTTTTGACGACGGAGGGGGTGATTTCCGGTGCTCCCGCAGTGGCCGGAGAGTTCGCGTTTACAGTGCGTGCCACCGACCGTGTGGGCACTTTTGCTGAGCAAGCCTTGAATCTTGAGGTTGGCTTCAATGACGCGAACGTCCTTTATCCTGAAGCCACTACTTACACAGCCAGTTCTGTGCCAACCTTAAACTTCGGTGTATCCGAAACGACCGTGATCCTTGGGAATCAAGGAGCCTATGGCGCCTTGGTGGAAACGTATCACCGTTACAATTTGTCCGGGCTTAATGTGCATAATGGGTTCGTCAAGGCGACGCTTCAGTTGTATGTGACGTCTGAGACCTTGCCGGGTACCCACTCCCTGGTCGAGAGCCATCTGGTGGACGACACGTTGGACGGGTGGGGCGAGACGACGATGGTCTATACCAATCGGCCAACACTCTATAATCCAACAACATCCACACTCTGGGCGGCGAGTGAACCGGTTGCCGGCTCGGTGCTGGAGTTGGATGTAACGCCGTATGTGGCGGAAACCCTGGCAAATGATCCTGCAAAACTGATGAGCTTGCACGTGTTTACCAAGACGCCGCGCGGGGTCTCATTCGGTTCCCGGCGCAGCTATGGTTTGGCCAAGCCGCGTCTTGTTTTGGAAACATCGGATGCGCCCTCCATCTCCATTACATCACCCACCGTAAATCCGGCTTGCCTGTACACCGGATCCGGTCTTGGAATCAGTGCGACGGTGTCAGCAATTCCCGCCCGTAAGGGGTCAGTTTCCGTCTTATGGACGAAGGTGTTTGGACCGGGTGCCGTGGCCTTCTCAAGTACGACAACCCCGTCGACGGAGGTCTCCTTTTCCACTGCAGGGGATTATGTCCTTCGTCTTTCGGCGGATGATGGGGCCTTGCAGTCCTTCAAGGAGATCATGGTTCGTGTACTCACCACCGCGATAACGGGCGCCAATGCCAATGATGGTCTAGTCCTGAGATTGCCGTTCGACGCCACTACCGGAACCCTTGCGGCAGATGCCTCCGGGGTGACGCCTCCGAATTCCGGGGTTCTGACCAATAATGGAGCGACCTTGCCGGCCTGGAGCCCGGCGGGTGGGCGACTCGGAGGCGCTCTGGCGTTTAGTGGATCCGGTCAGCAGGTGGTGGTGCCGGACTCTTCGACTAATCTGATGGACGGCCTGTCGCAAATGTCGATTTCACTATGGCTATATGCCCAGGGCAATTTTAATATCTGGCCCACGGTTTTTGTGAAGCTTGCCCCCAACTTGGTTGACGCTTCATACATTTTAGCGATTAACGGGTTAGGACAGATGCGCATCGGGCTTGGGGGGCAGGTCGTGGAAGGCGCACATCTTCTCTCCACGCAGCAGTGGTATCATGTGGCCATTGTCTTTGATGGCTCCCAGGCGACTAATAACTTGAAAGTTTACCTCAATGGAAGTCCGGAGGCGTTTGCAACCGTGTTGGATAGTGGACTGCCGCGACTGTCCGTACCGCGCTATCCCAATGCACCCCTTTATATCGGTTCAGGGGCGGGTGATCCGGGAGGGTGGAACGGGAAGCTGGATGAATTCCGGATCTATAACAAGGCGCTTACCCAGGCCGAGGTATTGGATTTATATGCAGCGGTCCCCGCGAATATGGGGCCGGTGGTCTCAGTGACAGGGGCCACGGCAGGAACAGTGGGTGTTCCTTTCGCCTTGAGCGGAGTGGTGACGGATGATGGACAACCGGGGCCGCTGGCCTTGAGTTGGAGCAGGGTGAGTGGGAGTGGAGATGCGACTTTTGGTGATGCTGCGTCATCCTCGACCACGGCGACCATTTCATCCCCGGGTCTGGCGGTCCTGCGTTTGACGGCCAATGATGGCTCCATTACCAGTTGGGCCGATCTGATGGCTACTTTATATGATCCGATTCGCCTCAGGCCCGCTGTCGGAGGGGGGGAGGGTATGTTCCGCATGACCTATGAAAAGAATTTGAGTCAAACGGGTACCCCGTTCACCGTGGAGGCTTCGACTAACCTGGTATCGTGGTTTCCTGAGGACGCTTCGGAAGTCGTTCTCTCAACCAGTAACATGGTACAAACCATTGAAATCCGGGTGAATGTGACCAATGAGCCAATAAAGTTTTTCAGGATGCTTTACACATACCCGTGAATGGGTGGTGAACATGATGAAATATAACAGCCTTTCCGAACTCAACCTGCAGATACCTCCTCGCGAATTTTCCTCGGCCCCATTCTGGGTTTGGAATGATTTAGTGACGCCCGAGCAGTTAGAACAGAGTCTTGCGGCATTGATTGAACAGGGGATCCGGCAGGTGATTGTTCATCCACGGCCCGGTTTGATGACGCCCTATTTGTCGGAGGAGTGGTTCGCGCTTTGGCGGCACACCTTGGAGTTGGCTCGTGAAAACGATCTACTCCTGTGGATCTATGATGAAAACTCCTATCCCTCAGGGTTTGCCGGAGGGCATGTAGCCGAAATCATGCCGGAATCACGGGCACTGGGGATCACGCTTGAAGCCAAACATCAGGTCGATGTTAAAGATCCGTCACTGCTGGCCATTTATCGTAAATCCTTGCAAGGCTACGAGAAGATAGCGCCGGTCCCGGGATCCGGCTTGTTGCCGGAGGGTGAGTATTGGGTGGCATCCCTCGAAAAGGCCGGGATTTCGCCTTGGTATGGCGGTCGGTTCCATACCGACCTGATCCGGCCCGGCGTGACTGAAAAATTCCTGGAGGTGACGCTGGAGCCCTATCGTCAGCGGTTCGGAGGTGATTTTGGAAGGATCATCCAGGGGGTATTTACGGATGAACCCCATCTTAAGCCCTGCGGGGATATCCATTGGACACCGGATCTTCCGGAACAATTCAAACTACGCTGGGGTGAGGACTTTTATGCGGGGTTGCCTTATCTAAAGGAGTCCTCCCCCAAAGGCTTGGCATTCCGGCATCACTACTTCCAACTCCTGAATGAACTTTTTGTGGATCGTTGGGCCAAGCCCTATTACCGCTATTGCGAGTCGTTTGGCTTGGAACTGACTGGTCATTACTGGGAGCATGGTTGGCCTCATTCCACGACGGTGCCGGATAATATGGCTATGGCGGCCTGGCAGCAGCGACCGGGCATCGACATCTTGTTTAATGGCTATGAAGAGGGGCCGCAGGCCCAATTTGGCAACACGCGGGCTGTGATGGAATTGGCCAGCGTTGCCAACCAGACCGGGCGCCACCGCACCTTGTGTGAAACCTATGGCGGTAGCGGCGGGGAGATGACCTTTGAGGATTATAAACGCATTGGGGACTGGGTTGCCGTCCTAGGGGTGAATACCATTAACGAGCATCTGTCCAGTATCTCCCTGAGAGGGGCCCGGAAGCGCGACTATCCCCCCACATTCTCCTACCACTCGCCCTGGATGGAGTGTTATGGCGAACTCGTGGACTATTTTGCCCGGGTTTCCCACGCCTTGTCCCAGGGGCGTCAGCTTAACCCCTGTCTGGTGCTTGAACCCACCTCCTCAGCCTGGCTCCATCATTTTGAGGAGTCAGCGCGTTTAAAAGAGATCGGGGATAATTTCCAGGCATTCGTGGTGAAATTAGCCCGAAGCCAGCTGGAGTTTGACCTGGGCAGCGAACATATCATCCAGGAACGTGGTGCGGTGGTTCAGACCGCTCAAGGACAAGTCCGGTTCCAAGTGGGTGAGTGTGCCTATGAGGTGGTGGTGATCCCCGCTGAAATGGAGAATTTGAACCGGGCAACGTGCGACCTTCTTTTGGACTATCTGGAGCAGGGTGGGGTTGTGCTGTCATGTGCCGGAGAGGACATGCCTGCCTATATTGATGGCCAGAGTTCGGCGGAGTGTCATCGGTTGCGTCGTTCCAAAGGCTGGTATTCCGTCAGTTCCGGGGACTTGGCCGGAAAAGTGACGGAGCTGTGCAAGCCCGCTGCGGGAGTTCTCCTGGATCCTGCCAATCAGGGGATTGTGTATCACCACCGCCGTCAGTTGAGCGATGGCGATATTATTTTCATCACGAATACGAGTAACGATGTGGAAGCCTCCGGCCAGGTCATTTCACGGGCCAAGGGTATGCGGGAGGTTTGTCTGGATACCGGTGCGGTCTGTCCCCGTGGATTTTCGGGAGGGCCGGAGGGGTGCGTGGTGACGGCATTTGTGTTGCCGCCCTGTGGAAGTCTCATGCTGTATCTTGATGCTGAGCCTGCCGGTCCCGCTTCCGGAGGTGCACCCGATGGGGTGGCGGTTGGGAATGCGAAGGGCCAACACCTGGAATTGCCGCTAACCAATTTCTCCGTTCGGCGTTTGGACGATAATAACCTGATTCTGGATTATGTGGATGTTGAGGCGGGCGGCGATACCCGGACCTCGGTGTACTGGAGAAAAGCCGCGGAGTTTATATTCCAGCAGAACGGGCTCGCGGGGAATCCGTGGGACCACGCCGTGCAGTTCCGGGATGAGTTGCTTAAAACGGCCTTTCCCGAGAAAAGTGGCTTTCAGGCGACCACTCATTTTTCAATTGAGGGGGCCGTCCCGGCCCGGCTACTCGCGGTGGTGGAACGGCCGGACCTCTACAGGATTTCCTGTAATGGTGCTGAATGCACGGCCGAGCTAAACGGGTGGTGGCTGGATCGTGCCTTCGGGATACTGGACATCGCCCCGGTGGCGCGAGTAGGGCGAAATAGCCTGTCCATTATGGCCTCCTCCATGACGGTATTCCATGAGTTTGAGGCCGCTCATATCATTGGCGATTTCTCGCTCAGGGCCATTGAAAAAGGGTTTATCATTGGGCCGGCAAAGCCGCTCGGGCTGGGCGACTGGAAGCAGCAGGGCTTGCCATTATATGGACATCGAGTGGCCTATTCCGCCACCTGTACGGTGCCTCCACCGGCTGGGCGACGGGTTGTGGTGTCGCTTCCTGCCTGGCAGGGTGTTGTGGCAAAGGTATTGGTCAACGGTAAAAAGGCGGGTGTCATTTATCACCACCCCATGCAGTGTGAAATCACAGAGGCCGTGGTGACGGGAGCGAACACGGTGGAAGTCATCGTGTACGGCTCCCTGCGTAATCCGCTAGGCCCGCATTTAGGGGTAAAAGAGCTGGCCATTACGGATCCATGGTCGTGGGGACGGGGACCGCAAGATGAGCAGCCAGCGGGAAATGATTATTATGCCGTTGGATATGGTCTTGATCGCCCGTTCACGGTTACCTTTGTTTGATCTGAACAAAGACGGCTCATGGGATGGTTCGCCCCATGATACGACGGCTATCTCGTCATTCAACTCGACAATTCACACTTCGGCAAAAAGGAGAGCGCGATCATGAATCGTGACTGCATGAAGAAGTTGGGGTATTCGTAAAACCATGAATATGAGGTGCAAACTGATCCATGCGTAAAATATGGTGGGCCAAATAGATCTTGGGCCGGACGTGGATGATCCGCGGCATTAAGACACGGGAATCACGGATTGAGGGGTGCATCCGAAATGCTGACGGAATTTCTTGCTGAAATAAAGCGGGTCATGAATGCCAACGGCCTCCGCCGCCTGCTTGACCAGTAGGGTTCCGGAAGTCAGCAGTTCCTTAGATTTCTGCATTCTCAATGAGCTGATATGCTGTAGCAGCGGCGTGCCGGTGTTTTGTTTGAAAAGCGCATTCAGATGTTTGGGCGAATAGTGGAATACGCCCGCCAGCCCGCCTAGGGTGAGCTCTTCCCAGTAGTGGCCTTCGATATAGGTTTTCAAATGATCGATGACATGCTCATGAAACACATCTGTGTTAGTGGAGATGAGATGAGTGTTGTTAATGAAAAAGCAGAGCGCCTCCATCAGGAGATAATGGAATTCAGCCTGAGATACGGCTGAGGTCGCCAGGCAGGGCTCGATGGATTTCTCCCATAATGTCCTGATCATCGGGGGATTCAAGGCGAGTCGTTTGTTGGATGAGGAATATCCCTTGCCCGGGTGATAAGCGGTCAGATGAAAGATCATGGACTGCTCGAAAATGGTGCACCATAAAAGCTGATAGGCCTTGCGCGGACTGGAGTAGTGCTCGGTATGCCAGGCGCCAGGGATGAAGATCTTGACCCGATTGTCGTCGTATGCATTCCAGTTGCCGTTGACATGGATGACAGGTTCCCCTTTTTGCCGGAAAATCAGCTCCATGATGTTATGCATCTGGGGAGGGTAAAACGGGCGATTGTATCCCCCTTCATTAGGTGGTGATGGCATAGAGCCGGAAGTCCTGCCGCAATAGTCCAAGCCATGGCGCGACAAGGTTACCAGTAAATCAGATATCATCTCGACATTCATAATCCGCCTTTCATCCATGTAGAATAGGTAGATTCTACATATGAAGCAATGTGATTAATCAATATCGTCCATGGTAGATTCTCTGAAGTCCAAGCAGACACCCAACAGTTAAAGGAGACGGTTTATGGCAAATACAGTGAAACCTTATGTCAAGTACTCGACCGATGAATTAATGGAAGTGGTTGATGTGTTTAACGTCAGCCAGAAAGGCCTGGCGGATATCCGAGCCGTCCTGGAGCGGGAGGAAAAGGTGCCCGATGCAGGCAATTTCTTCCGGTACTATAATCCCCGCAGCAAAGTGGATCTATTTGAAAAGCAGGTGGCGGCCAAGATTGGCTCAAAGCATGTGCTGGCCGTCAATTCCGGCACCAGTGCCTTGGTGGCGTCACTCGTGGCTGCGGGCGTCAGGCCAGGTGATGAAGTGATCATTCCCGCCTATACTTTCTTTGCATCGGCCTCCGCCGTTGTAGTGGCCAAGGCCATTCCGGTGATTGTGGAGATCGACGAGACACTCACGCTGGACCCCGTGGCGGTGGAGAAAGCGATTACCTCGCGGACCAGGGCGATTCTACCCGTTCATATGTTGGGTCTACCCTCCAAGATGGATGAATTGAGGGCAATTGCGAAAAAATACGAGGTTGTGCTTATCGAAGATACCGCGCAGGCGTTCGGCGGAAAATACAAGGGACAGTACCTTGGCACGATTGGCGATATTGGTTGTATCAGCCTGGATGCTTACAAGGTCATTGGGACCGGCGAAGGCGGGTTAGTGCTCACCAATGACGAATGGATGTATACAAAGGCCCAGAGTTATCATGATGCGGCGGCCTGCTGGCGTCCGGACCGTTTCGCACGGGAGCGCAAGCCCGGCGAACTGTTCTGTGGTGAGAATTACAGGATGCCGGAGATGTGCGCCGCCGTGGGAATTGCGCAATTGAAGAAGCTGGATTGGATTTGTGACCATACCCGGGCCGCGTGGAAACAACTTCGAACGGAAGTCAAGTTGCCTTCCTGTGCTAAGTGGATCAAGGCGAATGATGAGGACGGTGTTTGTGGTTACAGCCTGGGGATCATGTTTGAGAACAATGATCAGGCCACAAAGGCCATTACGGGAAAAATCGGGCTGGGCGGATTGGCGGCAGGCGATACCAAGGGTGTTCGTGATTGGCATGTCTACTGGAACTGGGAGCATATACTGGAGCAGAAGACGGCCACACCGGAGGGCTGTCCGTTCAAGTGTCCGCATGTCGGTAAGCTGCCCGACTACCGGGTCGATATGTGCCCGAACACTCGCGACATCATGCGCCGGTTGGCGACACTGGCGATTATGCCGGATATGACTCCGGAATCCACCGCGGTGCGGGCGACCCAATTGACCGCCGATCTCAAGAAGTTGTTCTAATCTCAGAGGAGTCTACCATGATCAAAGTTGATGCGTTGGTTGATTTGTTTTTCACGGACCTGATTCTTGGGCAACGGGTGGAGAAAATTGCAGCGTGCGGATACCGCTATATCGAAACTTGGGGTGGCGGGGATGCCTCCGCCCTTAAGGAAATGGGTGATGCCGGACAGCAATGCGGCGTGGAACTCGTCAGTATTGTGATGAATTTCGCAACTCAGGATGATGTAGCGCCGATCCGCAAAGAGAATCTGCAACGGTTTGTCGATCAGATGGATCGCTATTCGGATAATGCGCTGGCAGCCGGTTGCCGGCAGGGTATTGTGACCACTGGCCAGTGGGCAGGCGGGCGGAATTACCATGAGCAACGGGCCTCTCTGGTACAGGCCGTGCGGGAGGCTGGCCGCAAAGTGGCGGACAAGGGCTTCAGGCTGAATGTGGAGGTTTTGAACACGGAGGTGGATCATCCTGGCTATTTCCTGGGTTGCCCGAAAGAGGGCGTTGCCATCGTCAAGGAGATCGGGTTGGATAATGTCCGGATGCTTTATGATATCTACCACATGGGTATCATGACGGGGAACCTGACCGTGTTTATTCGAGAGAATATCGAGTGGATCGGCCATTTCCATTCGGCAGGAATTCCCGGGCGGCATGAACTGTCCGACGGGGAGACCAACTATCCGTTCCTGCTCAACCAGATCGAAAAGGCTGGATATCAGGGGTATTTCGGGCTGGAGTACTTTCCATTACTACCCTGTCCTCAAACTTTAGTGAAAACATCAGAATATCTCTCGAAAAAGAGTCAGTAGTATGCAGGGAACATTCAGCTTTTCATTCGGACCATGGAACATTCACGAAGGTGCGGATCCGTTCGGTCCCACGGTTCGCGGCAGCATGGCATTCGTGAGCCCATAAGATTATTGCCATCGATGCTGGCCATGTCTGCCAGAACCTCTACCTGGCCCGTACGGTGCTGGGGGCAAGGCTCCAGTATTTCTTGAAGGCTTTCGAGAAATGGAAAGGGTCGTAGAACCCCAGGTGTTCGGCAGTGTCCTGCACGGAAAGGCCGTTCTGGAGCATGAGTTTGGCCTCTTCCATTCTGCGCCTGAGAATGTACTGACGGGGTGACTGGCCGAACTCGGATTGGAAATGATGGGAGATGAATGTTGTTGATTTGCCAATCGCTTGTCCCAATGTGCTCAATCCAAGTTTTGCAGCCAGGTTCTTCTCGATGAACTCCTCGAGGGTTTCCGCCCAGGGTTTGTTTCTGTAACGGATCATTTCCCTGCCGATGATGTATTCACTTACATACTTGAGCAGATAACCGATATCCATGACCTGTTCGCGGCTGCGCTCCGGCAGACGGAGGAAGAGGGTACGTGCCCGGCCCCGAAGCGCGGCAGGGGGGGGCTTCCCGGCATCCCGTAACTGTCCAAATACGATGGCTCCAAGATAGATGTTACGGTTGTCGTAGAGGGGGACAATGCCCTCCAACAGGCCGCTGTGGCAATGGTAAATATGCACATCCCGTATATCCTTCGCGGATTGAAGGTGCAGATGATCGCATTGCCGGCATTTTTGAAGGAACTCATGGTTTTTTCTGCGTTCGGAACAGTAGGGTGACATGGGTTTTGCTTTGAAGCGTCCCAATTCATATTCCTGCATGTCGAAAAAGGTGATCCGTACATCCATCAGGCGGTAGAGTAGACCCATAATGCGATCCAACTCTTCAGTCGACAAGGTATAGCGTGTCATAGTCATGTAATTAGTAAGGCCCGATTTTACATGAATCGTGATCCGTGTCCATTCTGGAAAAGGAGGAACCGGTTCATAGTGTGAGTATGAACACTGGAAACAGTTTGGACATCCTATCCGGTTGTCAGAGACTTGGAACGGCGGAGATTGTTAACAGGGCAAGGGCGAATGGCCTGGTAATTCCGGCTTTCAACATTCCCTATCTGCCGATGATGCGGCAGGTCGTACGCGCCCTGCGCGATACGAACAGTTTTGGTATGATCGCCGTTGCGCGGCTGGAGTGGATCAAGTTCGAGTCGCAGAGCATGAGCGCGGTACGGGCGGAGTACGAGCATGTGCGGGATGAACGGCATACCCGGCTCCATCTGGATCACATACCCGTCATTGATGAGGATAATGTGACGGTAGATGCCGAGGCGGACATCGCAGAAGCCATCCGGCTGGGCTATGAATCCGTGATGATTGACGGATCCAGGCTAACCTTTGCCGATAATGTGAAGCGTACCCGTAACGCCGTGGAGTTGGCTCGAGAGGCGGGTATCGCCTGCGAGGCGGAGTTGGGTGCCATCATGGGGCATGAAGCCGGTCCGTTGCCGCCTTATGAGGAACTTTATGTGTCGGGCAAAGGTTTTACGGATCCCGATGAGGCCGTCCGTTTTGTCAATGAAACCGGTGTCGACTGGCTTTCCGTAGCGATTGGAAATATCCATGGTGCGATTAGTAAGGTGAAGAAAGATGAGCGCAAAGTAGAGGCGCGGCTGAATATCGCCCAACTTGACCGCATCCACCAGGCCGTCGGCATTCCGCTCGTCCTGCACGGAGGAACCGGTATCCGCAAGGAGTATATCAAGGAAGCCATCCGGCATGGCATCGCCAAGATCAATGTGGCTGCCGCACTCCGCCAGGCATGGGAGCAGGGGATCAAAAGTTCACGGACCACTGCGGAGGAAGCGGTATATGCGGCAACGGTGAAGGTGATACACGAGGATTTCGAGATTGGAAATTCGGCAGACATTCTATTGAAAGGGATTGGATTATGAAAATCAAGAAACTGGTCTTTGCTCTCTATTTTGGAAACCGGGGGTTCTTCCCCGAATCATTGCTCCATAGTGCCAGGGAGGAACTGAAGGTTGTGGTTGAAAAGGCCGGCCACGACACCTTAATGATGCCGGAAGGTGCTACTCGTTTCGGGGCGGTTGAGACAACCGATGAGGGGTTGAAGTACGCCGAGTTTCTCGATGCAAACCGGGGGAAATACGATGGCGTGATCCTTTGCCTACCCAATTTCGGGGATGAAACCGGGGCCATAGCCGCATTACGTGATTGTGGGGTGCCTATCCTGATACAGGCCTATCCGGATGAACTTTCCAAGATGGGTGTCAAGTCCAGGCGTGATGCCTTTTGCGGAAAATTATCGGTCATGGATGTTTTTCGCCAGTATGCATTGCCTTTTACGAACTTCGAGCCGCACACGGTGCACCCGAAGAGCCGGGAATTTGCGCGGCAACTGGTTGATTTCGCCGGAGTCTGCCGCGTGGTTAATTCCCTGAAGCGCATGACCGTGGGTGCCATCGGGGCACGTACCACGGCCTTTAAGACAGTCCGTTTTGATGAGCTAACCTTACAGCGCTATGGGATCACCACAGAGACGTTGGACCTCTCCGAACTCATCTCGCGTGTCCGGAAACTCGGCACCTCAGGTGAGGCGTTTCGGGCCAAAGCACACACACTTAAGAACTATACGAACTGGAAAGGTGTCCCCGCGGAGGCTTTCCAGACCCTCGCTAAACTCGGCGTCGTGTTGGACGAGGTGATAGGGGAGTATTCCATGGATGCGGTGGCGCTCCGGTGTTGGATCGAATTGGAGAAGGAACTGCATGTATCGCCGTGTGTGCTCTTGAGCGAACTCAATGACCGGGGTATTCCCGCGGCCTGTGAGCTGGATGTCGGGAATGCGATTCCCATGTTTGCGCTCTCCCTGGCATCCGGTCAGGCCGCGACCTGTCTGGATTGGAACAATAACTATGGCAAGGATCCTGACAAGTGCATCCTGTTCCATTGCGGTCCCGTGCCACAGTCCCTGATGACGGCCAAAGGGCAGGTGATTGATCACCCGATGTTCGCCAAGGCCTTGGGCGGGGGATGTGGATACGGCTGTAATGTGGGCCGTATTGCTGCAGCCCCGATGACATTCTCCAGTTCAAAGACCGAAAACGGAAAGTTGATGTTCTATCTGGGCGAGGGGGAATTCACGCGCGACAAGATTCCTGCGGACTTCTTTGGGTGCGCGGGAGTGGCAAAAATACAAGGGTTGCAGAAGAAACTTCGCGGTATTGGTGCCGAAGGGTATCGCCATCATGTGGCGGTAACGACCGGGCATGTGGAAGTCCCGGTGCATGAAGCCTTCCGGAACTATTTGAAATATGATCTCGTTGATCTTTAAGAGGTTATGAGTCTTCTCGGAATCGATGTTGGCACAACTGGCTGTAAGGCCGCGGTGTTTTCTGTGGATGGCCAGCTTATGGCTCAGGCCTATAGGGAATATTCCTCCAGCTATCCTTTTCCGGGGTGGGTCGAGTTGGATAGCACATCGGTATGGCTGAAGATCAAGGCGGTTATCAGCGAGGTGGTGATGGCTACCGCTGGGGATCCTGTCGCCGCCTTGTGCATCAGTTCCATGGGCGAAGCCGCTACGCCGGTTTCGGCGGATCGTCAGATTCTTGGCCCCTGCATTCTGTCCAGCGATAGTCGAGGACAGGAGACCATTGACCGACTGGTCGACAAATTCGGCAAGGCAGGGTTCTATGATCTCAACCCCAACATCCTGATAGGCCCGAACTACACCCTTCCCAAGCTCCTCTGGTTGAAGGAACATGAGCCGGATCTTTATGACAAGGCGGACAAATTCCTGCTGTGGGACGGGTTGGTGGGCTTTCTGCTGGGGTGTGAGCCGTTTGTCAGTTACTCCCTAGCCAACCGTACACTGCTTTTCGACATCCGGAAAGAAGAGTGGTCGGAGCCATTGCTCCAGTTCGCAGGGATTTCCCCGGACAAGCTACCCTGCTGTTTGCCGAGTGGAGCAATAGCGGGTACGGTCAGTGATATCATGGCGGGTGAACTGGGATTACCGCGTGGGGTCAAGGTTGTGGTGGGGGGGCATGACCAATGCTGTAATGCCCTTGGAGCCGGGGTATTCAAATCGGGTCGGGCGGTGGATGGGATCGGGACTTATGAGTGCCTTACCCCGGTCTATGGGCATATTCCGCCGACCGGCGATATGTTGCGGTATTCGTTGAATGCAGAGCATCATGTGGTCGAAGGCTTGTATGCATCATTTATTTATAACCAATCAGGCTCACTAGTGCGTTGGTTTCGTGATACCTTTGCTAGTGCCGATCGGGACTTGCCGGACGTCTATGACCGGCTTGCAGCCGAGATGCCTGCGGAGCCGACCGATCTTCTTGTGTTGCCGCTTTTCGAGATGACAGGGCCACCAGGTTTCTTGCCGGGGGGGGCCGGTTCGATACACGGGCTTAAGCTAAGCACCCGGCGGGGTGAGATCTACAAGGCGGTCTTGGAGGGAGCCACTTTCTATTTCATGGAAAGCATGGAGGCCTTGCGAGACATGGGTGTCGACACCTCCGAATTTGTCGCCACCGGCGGAGGTGCACAGTCGGACGCCTGGCTCCAGATCAAGGCTGATATTTTTAATGTGCCCTTCATTCGTCCCAAGGTCACTGAAGCTGGGCTATTAGGGGCGGCGATGATAGCCGGTGTGGCACTCGGGGTGTTGGGGACTCTTTCGGAGGCGGTAGAGCGTTTTGTGATACCTGACCGGGCATTTGAGCCCAACGTACGGAGGTATGCGATCTACGCTCAGCGGCGGGAGAAATACCGCCAGCTTCTTGCGGGCTCGTGATTACTCTATTTTCAATTCAGACTTCGGGCCCCAAAGTTCGCCTAGAAATGAATCAGAATGTCTTAACTATCAGAACAATTCCATGTAATCCATTAGTAAGATATGGGCGATTTAAGGAGTAGTGATGTCGCAACGAGTTAGAATTACAGCCGCTGAAAATTAGATCGTCGACAGGGTGAAGTTGGTGGATTGCCAGCCTAGGCAGGGCATGCTGGCCAATATCAAGAGTCGGACCTTGAGCCTTGGCCGTGTCCCTGCCAATGTTCTGAATGATCTGGCACGCATGGGGTACGGTTCCCACTTGCCGGGCTGGGATTTGATGGAGACCGCCGGGTTAGGAAGTTGATGTGCCGCCGCCAGTTTGTCGCGCCCGGGGGCCTCTGAAGGGGTTTTGCCCCTGGAAGAGACGCTTGGCCTGGTGAAACGATTTGGCGAGAGAAAGCCTCCAGTGTCAGTGTAAGGAAATCGGATGAAGCGTATGCATACTTTTGTTGGTTTCGGGTTTGGCGCGATTCAAGCGGGTCTGTTTGTTTATGAAGCCTGGCGGTCCGGGAATTTCAACCGGCTTGTTGTGGCGGAGGTTGTTCCGTCCGTGGTGGAGTCCGTGCGTCGGAACAAGGGCTACTATATGCTCAATGTGGCGACTCCGGCGGGGATCGAGACACATGAGATAGGCCCCGTTGAAATCCTCAATCCACTTGATGAACGGGATCGGAAATCCCTGATCGAGGCGGTTGCCCTTGCGGACGAAATTGCCACCGCGTTGCCGAGTGTCGCGTTTTATGGGACGGGAAAGCCCGGCGATGTGCTGGACATCCTGTCTGTCGGCCTGCGCGCAAAAACATCTGATGAGAGTTTGCCTGCGGCGGTGGTGTACACGGCGGAGAACAATAATCATGCCGCCGAAATCCTGATTGAGGCCTTGGCGTCTCTCTTGGCGGGTGGACTAGCCTCAGCCCGAACCCAGGTGCTCAATACGGTGATCGGGAAAATGAGCGGAGTGGTGACGGAGGCCGAGCAAATCGCGGCGCAAGGACTTGTCCCCGTCGTCCCGGAAATGGCAAGGGCGTTCCTGGCTGAAGAATTCAATCGGATCCTGATCACCCGGATCGAATTGTCCGGGTTCCGGCGTGGCATTGAAGTATTTGAGGAAAAGGCCGATTTGTTACCCTTCGAGGAAGCGAAGTTGTATGGGCACAACGCTACGCATGCCCTGATCGGATACCTGCTACGCGAGAGCGGCGGGGTGTTTATGTCGGAAGCCGCCGGGAATCCAGCGCTGATGCAATTGGCGCGGGATGCCTTTCTGCTCGAATCCGGGGAAGCGCTCTGTCGCAAGTATCACGAGTTGGACCCGCTGTTTACGCCGGATGGATTCAATGCCTATGTGGATGATTTATTGGTCAGGATGACGAATCCGTTCCTGAAAGATGCTGTGGAGCGGGTCACCCGGGATACCATGCGCAAACTGGGATGGGATGACAGGCTGATTGGTGCCATGAGGCTGGCGCTTGGGCAAGGGATACAGCCCGAACGGTATGCGCGGGGTGCCCGGGCTGCTCTTCGCCATCTCGCAATGGGGGATGGTACGGATATTGATGCGATTCTCCGGGACTTGTGGTCTGGTAAAGGATCAGTGGACGAGCAACATGCAATCCAGGCATTGATCAGAGGGTAGTTCGCAAGCAAAGGTGCAAATGAGAATGGCCAAGTCTGAGAATTCGATGCATATCCATGTAACCCACTGCCGTGGTCGGAAAGGCTGGGAATTGGATAATGGTGTTTTGAAACTGGTCCTGCTCCAGGGCGGGGGACACTTTGCCTCAATCACGCTAAAGGATCTCCCCGGGCGTAATCCCTTTTGGGTCCCAACATGGAAAGGAATTGAACCCTGGCAGTATAAGGCAGGCGATGCCAAGCGTTTTGAAAGTAAACTGCTGGCCTCGATTTGTGGACATAATCTTTGCTTGGGCTGGTTCGGTGATCCCTCTCCGGCGGAAGCGCGACTCGGTTTGGGCGGACACGGAGAGGCCCCGGTTGTCCGCTGGAGACTTGTGCGGAAGGCAGTGACAAAGAAATCAGTGACTCTGGTATGCGAATGCGACTTGCCAGCAGCCATGATGCGGCTTAAACGAACCATCCGAATGGTTCGTGGAAGTTATTATGTCAACGTGCGTGAAGAGATTGTAAATCTGGCGCACCGTGATCTACCCTTTACAATGTGTGAGCATGTTACATTTGGTCCGCCTTTCCTGGAGAAGGGAGTAACGCTGTTCGATATGTCAGCCACGAAGGGCCATACCTACCCGGGCATGTTTGGCAAACCACAGCGCTTGAAGTCCGACACGTCCTTCTGCTGGCCCAGGGGGCCCGGAGTGTATGGGAAACCAGTGGATCTGCGAATGATCGGACGGGACTACAGGCATTCGTCGGATTACAGCGCCCAGTTAATGGATCCATCGAGCGGCACGGCGTGGTTCAGTGCGGTGAATCCTAAGCTTGGATTACTGGTTGCCTATGTTTGGAACCGGTCAGATTTTCCCTGGGTGGGAAACTGGGAAGAGAACTTTGCGAGGAAGGATTCCCCCTGGCGGGGCAGAACACTGACACGAGGAATGGAATTCGCGAACACGCCTTTTCCTGAAGGACTCCAGCGGGCTGTCGATAGAACTGAATTTCATGGCATCTCGACATTTCGATGGATACCCGCTCGGGGGCGACTTGTCATGTCTTATGGGATTGTAATGAAACCTGTTGATGCGGCGTGCGAAGGGGTTGAAGCGATTCTGCGAAAAGGGGATGGTCTTGAGTTCCGCTTCAAGACGACGAATGAAAGCTGTTCATAAGTTATAGACTAGGACCACTGCGTTGAGAAAGAATAGCCATGATGAGTAAACCGCCTTGTTTTTCTGTGAAACCACTGGATGCGGTGGCCTTGGACTCATGGCGTTGGGTCGATGCAGTATTTGCCAACGCATCGGCGGTGGAGTCGCAACAGGCGTGGCTGGCCGAACCGGAGGCTGAGTTCCGCCCGATGCGGCATCAGCCGCCGATTTAGCCCGTATATTGGCGGCGTAAGGGGGGACATGAGCAATGGTCAGAATACTGGTTCTAGATGATGAGGACATTATTCGCATGGTTGTATCGAGTTGGCTGAAAGGAGCGGGCTATTTAGTTGAGACCGCCTCTAATGGTCAACAAGCCGTAGATATTTATAAGCAAGCGCTGAATGCTGGCGACCCATTTGATCTACTGATTTTGGATCTTACTATCCCGGGAGGTGTGGGCGGGGCAGTAGTACTCAAGGAGATTATGGCGATAGATCCAGATGCCAGGGCGATTATTTCCAGCGGATACTTCGAAGATCATATGATGTCAAAGCCAGCCTTTAAATCCTTTAGAGGGATGCTCGCCAAACCCTACACCGAGAGCCAGCTCTATGAAGTATTGGGGCAGGTCTTAAAGTGATGAACCTTCACTCTGGGGATTGATAATTAGGTTTATTGCATTCCCCCGTGAATATGCAAAAATCCCGAGACGGGCGAGACGATCAAGATCAAGGCCAAGCGCGTGGTGAAGTTCCGCGTCGCCAAGGCCTGCAAGGATGCGATCCTGTACCAGAGCCGGGCAGCGGCATCATCGACCCTGAGCAGGGAGCGGTAGTGGGTCCAGCTCAATTCGTGACGCAGTGCGTCACAATTCGGAAAAGCCTGATAAAATAACCGCATGTAGCGGAGATTAGATGCATCGAATCCTTTGCCAAACTCCGCAGTTAGGGTTTCCGCCAGATCAGAGAGCAGGCTTTTGCCGTACTGGTTTTTCAACAGGATGCTAATAATTTTTAAAATTGGGGAGATAGGCGCCTGTGGCCTTCAGTCTCGCCTGTAACTCCTGGATGTCGATCCCGCGGGTATCTGTTTTTGATTGGACGGTCATGGCCGCCGCAATTCCGGCCGCTTGGCCCGTGATATAGCAACCCGGCATGACGCGCAGG
This sequence comes from bacterium, assembly GCA_037128595.1. NCBI lineage: Bacteria > bacterium. The sequence goes on along the minus strand of JBAXWB010000022.1, from coordinate 318 downwards.
GACGCTTGCATGTTCCTGTCCGTGCTGACGCATCGGCCCGCAACCAATACGTTTTTCAAACCTATTGCGGTCAGAATACGATATGGGATTCCGTAGCTTTCGCCTTTGCCGAGGCGGAGTGTGGTAAATTCCTTGTGAAATTTCTCGTAGCTTTCCAGGTCGGGCTTTGCGACATGAATGTCAATGGGATAGGAGTAACCGCATTCGCAGCCATTTGCGTCTGGAGCAGGAGATGATAGGTTTTTGATTTGTCAGCGCGGCACTAGCCCGAGTTCGCCAGTTGGGCCTATTCTGAAAGAATATTTGCCCGTTTCAATC